>CAZUXR010000005.1:0-50384 GCA_964624785.1 uncultured Candidatus Saccharibacteria bacterium | reverse complement strand
GACCCCAACAAACACACCGGCTTTGCTTGGGGGTTCGGAATAGATCGGCTGGTGATGCTTAAATATAACATCGAAGACGTAAGGCACTTTGAATCCGCCAACCTAAAATTCCTAAGGCAATTTTGATGAAGTATGACTTTTTTGTTGCAGGTCGTTGGCGTAATCACGAAGCTGTTCGAGCTGTCGCTGATCGAATAAAACAATCTGGTAAAACTGCTTATTGCTTTATAGAAAACTCATATGATGGAGATGATCTGAGGATTGACGCAGTAAATGGTAATCCGGAAGAATATATGACCGCAAGTGAACATCTAGCCGACTGGCAGACAAATTCAACTTTTCGTGAGATTTTTGAAAATGATATGAATGGGCTTAAAGATTCCGAGTCATTGGTTTTGGTTTTTCCGGCAGGATTTTCAACTCATATGGAACTTGGCGCGGCTTACGGAATGGGCAAAAAATGTTACGGAATAGGTGTACCAGATAAAGCAGAAACGCTATACCTAATGTTTGATAAAATATTCCCCAGTGTGGATGAGTTTGCGGAGCAAGCTTTATGAAAGTTAGTTTGAATTGGATTCGGGATATTAATTCGCGCTACAAAACTTCGGCGGAACCGGCTGTTGACGGTATTGATAAGTTGGTGGAGAGAATCGGCGCGCAGCTAGGCGCGGTAGAAGAAGTGATTGATTTGGGTAAAAAGTACCAGGGGGTTGTGATTGCAAAAGTTGTTACCTGCGCTAGGCACCCCAATGCCGACAAGCTTAGTCTTTGTATGATCGATGACGGCGGTAAAACCAAGAATATTGATCGCAATTCGGAAGGTTTTGTGCAGGTGGTTTGTGGCGCACCGAACGTAAAAGCCAACATGCTCGTCGCCTGGATTCCGCCGGGATACACCGTACCCGCAACGTTTAGCAAAGACCCGTTTGTTTTAGAAGCACGAGAAATTCGCGGCCAAATAAGCAACGGAATGTTAGCTAGCGCTAGCGAGCTAGCAATCAGTGAAGATCATAGTGGGATTCTAGAAGTCGACGAACCAGCCGCCAAACCAGGCGATGATTTTGCTAAAGTCTATGGTCTGGATGATTACATTATCGATATAGAAAATAAGATGTTCACCCACAGGCCGGATTGTTTTGGCCTGCTAGGCGTGGCCCGCGAAGTTGCCGGAATCCAACACCATAAATACAAAAGTCCGGATTGGTATTTGGCGCCCGTATTGCCGCAATCAGCAAATAGTGCAAAGCAAAAAACCAAATTAGATTTGGAAGTCGATAACAAAATTCCCGATCTAGTGCCGCGTTTTTGCGCCCTTGCGATTAAGGATGTGCAGGTTAAACCTAGCCCAATTTGGTTGCAAGCGCTTTTGTCCAGCCTTGGCGTACGATCCATAAATAACATTGTGGATTTAACAAACTACTTTATGTTGCTAACTGGCCAACCGCTGCATGCTTATGACTACGACAAAGTTGCATTGCTGAGTACCAAAAAAGCCGCCATAGTAATTAGAAAAGCAAAACAAGGAGAAAAGCTAGGGCTACTGGGCGGCAAAGAAATCAAACTTTCTGGGCAGGAAATCGTGATCGCTACGGATAAGCAAGCGATTGGCCTTGGCGGAGTGATGGGCGGTGCTGGCACAGAAGTAGGCGACGACACAAAAAATATAATCCTGGAATGCGCCAGTTTTGACATGTACACGATTCGTCGTACCAGCATGGCGCATGGTTTGTTTACGGACGCCGCGACTCGTTTCACCAAAGGTCAGTCGCCGCTGCAAAACCTGGCGGTAATCGCTAAAGCGGCAGAGGATATTTTGGCACTTGCTGGCGGCAGAATTGCCGGCAAACTGGTTGATGTTGTTGATTGCGACAAGATCGACGTGGATAACGATCAGTGGAATGACAACGAAATCAACATTACGCCCGAATTCATAAACGTCCGGCTCGGTCTGAATTTATCGGCAGCCGAGATTATAGAGTTACTTGAAAATGTTGAATTTGGTCACGATAACGGCGAGGGCAACATCAGGTTTTATCCACCATTTTGGCGAACAGACATAGAAATCCGTGAAGACATTGTAGAAGAGGTCGGCCGCTTGTATGGCTATGACCATCTGCCGCTAGAACTCCCTAAACGCGATTTAACTCCCGCTAAAAAAGACGAGCAGGTTGAATTAAAAAGCCGGATTCGCAGTATTTTGACTCGCGCGGGTGGTAATGAGGTTTTGACGTACAGTTTTGTACACGGCGATCTGCTGGAGCGTACCGGCCAAGATAAAAATCTGGCGTTCAAGATTGCTAACGCCCTTAGCCCGGATTTGCAGTATTATCGCCTAAGTCTCATGCCAAGCTTGCTGAGCAATGTCCACTCTAATATCAAAGCGGGTTTTGACAGTTTTGCGCTTTACGAAATCAATAAAGTTCACAGCAAAACAGAGACAGATAAGGATGGCTTGCCTATAGAATTTGAGCGAGTAGCGCTTGTGCTGGCAGACAAAAACAAAAAGCCGTCACAAACCGGCGCGCCGTTTTTTGCAGCTAAACTATATGCTCAGACTTTGCTGGATGAATTTGGCGTTGATGCTGAATACCATCCATTAAATGACGACTTATATACAAAGAAAGAACTGTTCGCGCAAATGGCCGCACCGTTTGAGCCCGCTCATAGCGCAGCTATTATGTTAGAAGATAAATTAATCGGCGTCGTAGGCGAATATAAAGCCTCTGTTGCCCAAAAACTTAAACTGCCAAACTACTGTGCAGGCTTTGAATTGTCCGTGTCTGCCTTGTCTACTACCCTGACCCGCGACTATCAGCCACTCAATCGTTATCCGCAACTTGAACAAGATTTTTGTTTGCGCTATGATGCTCAACTGCCCTACAGTAAACTTACTCGTTTTATGAAAGACCAGATTGCCAGCGCCGCTAATGAACATGGCTATCGATTTGATGTAGCGCCTTTAGATATTTTTCAGCGCGAAGATGATAAACTAATTAAACAGACAACGTGGCGTATTAAGTTGTGGCATCCGGCTCGTACGCTCACAACCAAAGAGGTTAATAAGCTCCTTGATCAAATTGCCAGCGCCGCTAAAGAACAATTAAATGCTGAAAGGATTTAGATGAAATTAAAAGTTAAAAAACCAAATAAAGAAAAAGTTGGAGCAGCCGCCCGCCGTGCCGGCTGGATATTTTTAGCAGTGTTATTTACGGTTACGGCCTTGGGCGTGGGAGTCGTTGGGTTCTGGCAAGCTACGCATCAACCTAAAGATAACTCGACAAGCGCCGCAAAAGCAGCTAAAATTTCACCTATGCCTCCATCAAACGAACCAAAACTCGCCGGAACCAAACTTGCTGACTTTACTCCAGTTTTGTCCGTAGACAAGCTAGATATTATTGATTTGCAGGTGGGTACTGGTAAAGAAGCCGCTGCCAGTAGCACAGTTACCGCGCACTACACCGGGGCATTAGCTAAAGACGGTACAATATTCGAAAGTTCCAAAGATAGCGGCCAGCCAGCAACTTTCCCGTTAGGCCAGGTCATTAAAGGCTGGCAGCAGGGCGTTCCAGGTATGAAAGAAGGCGGCAAGCGGCGCTTAATCATTCCAGCAAGCCTGGCTTACGGTGCAACTGGGAGCCCGCCAAAAATTGGCCCTAACGAACCGTTAGTATTTGACATAGAACTTATCTCCGTTAAATAAATCCGGAACCACGCATTTGGCGCATTTCGGCTCAAAATCTGCGCTTCGCACTCACCGTACCATTAAGTACGGCTCCCTTGCGGTACTCGATTTTGAACCGAACTGCACTCAAATAGCGTGGTTCCTTCTCCCCATAGTTTTGAATAGATCGAAATACGTTGATACGTAGGTCGTGCAGTAAAAAACACAATATATAGCGCTATTGCATTTAATGCCGGCACCATTTAGAATCTAAGAACAAGAGCGATAAAATTAACAAAAAGAGGGCAAAGCAATGACAAAAAATATTACGGTCTTCACGACCAATACCTGTTCCTACTGCGTAATGGTAAAGCGCTATTTAGACATGAAAGGCAAAAGCTACGATGTGGTTAACCTTGACGAACATCCAGAGCGCAACCAAGAAGCATTAGCAGTAAGCGGCGGAGCCCTAACCGTACCAATCACGGTTGTTACTAAAATGGACGAAAGCCGCGAAGTGGTAGTGGGCTACAACCTAGCCAAATTAGCCCCAGCCCTGGTCTAAAAAACTCTAAATTCTAAGCACTAAATATCTAAACAATATCGAATGATTCAAGCTTCAAGTTCCAAACAATACGACCTAGAACAAAGAACTTATGAGTTCGCTAAAAATTGCAGGCGGTTCGTCAAAGATTTACCGAAGAATACTCAAGCTATCGAAGACGGTAAACAGCTAATACGCTCATCCGGTTCGGTTGCGGCCAACTACATAGAGACTAACGAATCGCTTAGCAAAAAAGATTTTTGTCTGCGAATTAAAGTATCAAAGAAAGAGGCCAAAGAAAGCATCCTATGGCTGAGGTTGCTTGAAGAGCCCGGAGTTCTAGCACAAGAAGCAACCGAACTAATGAAAATATTTGGATCCATCCTAGAAAAGACAAAATAGTTTGGAGTTTGATTGATTAGTATTTAGAATTTGTTTAGAGTTTAGAAATTATTAATTAAGATTTGGCGAGGCAGTATGATGAGCAAAGTTTATGATTTGGTGGTTGTGGGGGCGGGGCCAGCGGCTTTGAGCGCCGCTCTTTATACTTCGCGCGAGGATATTAACACTGTGCTTTTTGAAAAGGGCGCAATCGGCGGCCTGGCGGCTATTACCGATTGGGTAGATAATTATCCTGGCTTTGCCAAAGGTGTAGCAGGTTTGGAGTTGGCGGATTCTATGCGTGCTCAGGCTGAACGCTTTGGCGCTAAAATCGAACTGGGCGAAGTCCTATCGGTTAGGGACGAAGGCGCTATAAAAAAACTCACGACAACAGAAGGCGAGGTGCTGGCCAAAGCAGTTCTGATCGCTACCGGTAACGATTATCGCAAGATTGGCGCACCAGGCGAGGCTGAATATTACGCCCGCGGGGTGCATTACTGCGCTACCTGCGACGGCGCATTTTACCGCGATCGCAGCATTGTTGTGGTTGGTGGAGGAAACTCGGCCGTGCAAGAAGCAATATTTTTGACCAAATTCGCTACGACTATCGACGTACTGGTGCGCGGACCAAAATTCCGTGCTAGCGATGTTTTGCAAAAAGAATTAGAAAATCATAAAGACAAAATTACCGTTCATTTTAACACCCCAACTTCAGAAATTGTTGGGCAGGACGGCAAGGTTACCAAAGTAGTTAGCGTGAATAAAGATACCGGCGAAAAAACTGAATTTATCTGCGACGGCGTATTTGTATTTGTGGGCTTAGACCCAACCACTAAATTCCTAGAAGGTAGTGGCGTGGAACTAGACCAGTATAACTTTGTTAAATCCGACACTAAACTCATGACGAATGTACCCGGAATATTTGTCGCCGGTGATGTGCGCAGCGGCGCCACCCAGCAAATTGCCAGCGCCACTGGCGAAGGCGCTACCGCAGCCCTAATGATCCGCGAATATTTAGAAGGCCATCCGGGCGAGCATGCCGCTGTTGGTATGTAACCTAAATGATATACTAATAAAAAAGGAGAAAATAAATGGCAGATTTTAACAAAATTCTAGATGCTGGCGACGTAGCTGGCGGCATAATTAACGCCGTGGTAGAGATTCCCAAATGGTCAACTCTAAAAGTTGAGTGGAACCGCAAGTTAGCTTGTTTTGAACTGGACAGGGTAGAACCAAGCATTTTTGCCAAGCCAACCAACTACGGATTTATCCCGCAAACGCTGGACGAAGATGGCGACGAACTCGACACATTAGTAATTACCAATGACCCAATCCCAACAGGTGTTTATCTAAAAGCCAAAGTAATCGGCGTTTTAAACTTCGAGGACGATGGCGAAATGGATCACAAGATTGTTTGTGTTCCGGCAGATGATCGTAATACTGACGACGCCATCCAGAGCCTGGGCGATTTGCAGGAGCGCTGGAAGCAAAAAATCGAACATCACTTTAGCCACTACAAAGACCTTTACAAACCAGGCAGTACAAAAGTCTTGGGCTGGGGCGACGCCGAAGCCGCCAAGACAATCATCCGCGAATGCGTCCAGCGATACAAAGGCTGAATACTGACTACGCGGCTATCTACCAAGCCTGGCAAAATTTCCGAAAAGGTAAACGACCGAGCAGGGCCATCGATGATTTTGCTTATAACCTTGAAGCCAATGTCGCTAAATTGAGCGCCGAATTAACAAACGGAAGCTATCGCCACGGCGGTTATCAGGCGGTGGTGCTGCTAGAAAAGAAGCGCCGAGATCTTGCGGTAGCCACAGTCCGCGATCGCGTAGTTCATCGGCTACTTTATGATTATTTAACCAATATCTACGACAAAAGTTTTGATCCCGATGTCTGGTCATGCCGGGTCGGTAAGGGGCTGCACAGATGTCTAAAGAGAACACAGAGTTTGCTGCGGCATCATCAAAACAGCTATGTATGGCGTGCGGATATAACTAAGTTTTTTGATAGCGTTGATCATGAAGTTTTAATAAACTGTTTGTACCGAAGGATTGGTCACGACAAAAGGGCCCTTCGGTTGTGCCAAGAAGTAATTGCTAGCTACAATATTAAGCAAGCAAGCAAGCAAGCAAGCAAGCAAGCAAGCAAGCAAGCAAGCAAGCAAGCCCTTCGACGAACTCAGGGTAAACAAGGCATACCGATTGGTAATCTCACCAGCCAGATTTTCGCCAACATATATCTCCACGAATTCGACCGCTTTGTCCGCCACCAGCTGAAACCCCAGGCCTACGTCAGGTACGGCGACGACTTCATACTGTTTTGCCCGACTCGCCGTCAGGCTTTTAAAATTCGGACTATCGCCAAGCAATTTTTGCAAGACGAACTAGGGTTAGCGCTCAACCCCAAAAATAACGCAGTAGTCTACTGCTAGTAGCGGTCTAAAGTCCCTCGGCCACGCAATTACCGCCAACTTCGCCGTTGTCGACAAACACACTACCAAGAACGTGCTGACCAGAGTTAACACACGAAACATCGCCAGCTATCGTGCCTTACCCCTGGTAAACGAAGCCAGAAGCCGCCTGGATTGGATTTTGTTAGAAAAATATGTTGACATATATTAAATAATGCGTACAATGGACTGTAATAAAGGAGTTTTTCATGTCAACACATGAGCAAAAGTTTAGTACCACAAATTTTACGGAGCGTGAAGACTTAAAGCTTGCCAGCTCCAATACTACGCGGACGTTGGATAGTATCAGTGCAGCTGCCGAACGTGCCGCTAAAGTAGCTAATCTTGTGCTTGGTGTTGACGAAAAGTCCGCAACAGATACCTTTACTGGCCAGCTTGAGTCCATGCGCCTAGAACACATTCCGGAAGGTCTTGTGCCTATCGCTAGTGTTATGATTGGCGCCGAAGATGGAAAGGGTACAATATGGACGCCTTCACATGTTGTCACTGGTCATGACCAACTAACTACTAAAAACGGGCGGAAGGTCCCTGAAACTTCCGTTTGGAAAAACATGTTTGCTAATCGCCCACCTGAGTGGTGGAACAAGAGGCGCCCTGAGGGCTTAGGCTTATCGCAACTAGCAGAAGCCCCTTTATTTATTGTCTTAGCGGATATGGCTCTTCGCGGTACAAACAAAAACTGGGCAGAGCAACGAAGTGAGTTACAGCAACTAGTGGGTGGCCATCGCTCGCCAAACACCACCCTAGAAGCTACGACCCCTTTGGAGTGGCAGATGATGGATGCGGACGCTATTGTTGGCGGCACTGATCGACCAGACGAAAAAACCGTTACCCGTTTTGTCCAGCATGACCAAGATCGCTCTGACGCCGACGCTGCCTGTGGTCCGTACGCGGACGTCCGCGGCGGTCGGGCGTACTTGAGCGGCGCGTCGCACGTCTACCGGGACCCGAACGTCGGTTTCCGTTCCGTGATGGGGCAAAAACAAGCTAGTTAAGTTTTAGACCTTTTACTTTCTTTCCTTATTTAATTTTCTTATACTAAACTCTGTCCACTTGCATTGTCTGGATGGGTTGTTCATTGTACGCCTCTAGAAAAGCTATTGAATGAATATACCTGGACAATCAAGCCAGGAATGAATTGCCCCATGTGAGGCGAGCATATAATTATTACTGTAACCTGCTTGTTCGCGAATGAGCCAGGTCCAGAAGTGCTCGTGAACAAAGCTCTGACGCCGACGATGCCTATGGTCCGAACGCGAACGTCAACGGCGGTCAGGCGAACTTGAACGGCTCGAACGACAACCGGAACCCGAACGTCGGTTTCCGTTCCGTGGTGAGGCAAATATCCTATCGGACTTACTGGACGCTTTTGCGCCAGCCACCGAGCATCCGGCCGATTTCGGCCACTTTGGCTTGTAGTTGGTGCAACGTTGTTTCGTTTGCCAGTTTTTGGGTCAGCAATATTCGCAATTGGAATTGGATGATCTCTACCTGAGCCGAGGCTTTTATGAGGTAGGCTCCCTTATGGGAAACTGGCGCGTACTTAGCCATTATTAATAATTCAAGAAGTGTCAGAATCGAGTATTCCAGCCGCCGGCCGATGGTTTGCTGCTGGAGCGCCGGTAATTTCCCAGTGATTTTACTAACAGCTTCATACAATTCCTGAGTGCGGTTGATAACCGGCAATTCTTGCATACAATCTACGATATCAGAATTTTTTATAGCCAAAAACGCTTTTGTTTATTACAATTACTTTAGAATGTAATAAACTTTAGGGGTGAGGGTATATGAAAACTAAAATTGGAATTAATGGGTTTGGGCGGATTGGTCGGAATGCTTTTAAGGTGGCTTTTGAGCGATCAGACCTAGAAGTTGTTGCGGTTAACGATTTAACAGATACAAAAACACTAGCACATTTACTTAAGCACGACAGTAATTATGGCGCGTACCAGCACGATGTAGATTTTGACGATCAAAATATTATAGTTAATGGCAAAAAAATAAAAGTTTTGGCCCAAAAAGATCCAGCAGCACTGCCCTGGAAAGACCTGGAAGTAGATGTTGTAATAGAATCAACGGGCTTGTTTGTGGATCCGGCCAAAGCCCATGCCCACATAGACGCTGGTGCCAAAAAAGTTGTGCTTTCTGCCCCGGCTAAAGGCGAAGGTGCCATGACGGTCGTGATTGGCGTTAATGATGACAAGCTCGGCGAAGCCGGAGAAGTAATAAGTAACGCAAGCTGCACGACCAATTGTATTACGCCGGTGATGGCCATTTTGGAAAGTAACTTCGGCATAGAAAAAGCCATGATGACCACTGTGCACAGCTACACCGCCAGCCAGCGTTTACAGGACGCACCCGCTAAAGATTTGCGCGAAGCTCGCAATGCGGCAAGTAATATTGTTCCGACCACAACAGGGGCCAGCATCGCTGCCGCCAAAGCATTTCCAGCACTGGAAGGAATATTCGGAGGAATGTCTGTACGCGTGCCAACCCCAGTGGTTTCGCTCAGTGATTTTGTAGTTATTACTAAAAAGGATGTCACCGAAGAAGAAGTCAACGCGGCATTTAAGAGTGCCGCCGCAGAACCTTATTATCAAGGAATTCTGGATGCAACCGAAGAAGAGCTAGTTAGTACCGACTATATCGGCAACAGCCATTCAGCGATTGTTGATTTAAAACTTACTAAAGTTGTTGGCGGTAATATGGTGAAAGTTGTTGCTTGGTACGACAACGAATGGGGCTATTCTAATCGCTTAGTAGAAGTGACCGCAGATGTGGCCCGTTTGCTAAACCAGAGTGACGATAAGTCTACGGATGGCCCGACGGAAATTAAGTTTGGTGACGGTGAGCCAAACGAGACCATAGATAAACACGAGGACAAAGAAGACAAAACTGATGATCAGATCGAAGATAAGCCTATGGAATTCGTTCCCCCTGTGTTTATTGAAAATTCGCCTGAATCTGATGATAATAAAGATAATGCTAATGCCGATGAAAAACCTAGCCTAAAAGACGAAATTGAACAGATTAATGAAAAACTTAAAGACAACTCCACCCCCGCGTCTCCTGGTTTTCCCGATTTTAGCGAACCTGCGCCCAAACATGAATCGCTAAAAATACCGGATTTTGATAAACCCAAAGAAGAACTTTTAGAAGCACCAGATTCCGCACACGAGGACCTGCTTTCCTCACCAAACCCTCTAGCTAATTTCGACAGCAAGATAATAGAACCGCAATCTTTGGAGCACAAACCAGAAGAGCTTCCTTCGGCTAACGACAGCATCAGTGATTCAGGCAATCCAGACAGTAAACACCAGAATTTCTAGTCATGAGATTGGCGCTGGCGACCGATCACGCTGGGTACGAACAATTAAAAGAGCTACAAAGTTTTTTGGAATCGCTAGAACATGAGTGCTGGAATTTTGGACCAGATCATTTTGACCCCAGTGATGATTACCCAGATTTTATAAATCAAGCAGCCAGAGTTGTAGCTAACGGCGAATGCCAGATGGGAATAATATTGGGCGGCAGTGGACAAGGCGAAGCAATAGCAGCCAATCGTTTTCACGGAGTACGTTGCGCTGTATTTTATGGGCCAGGTGTAGCTAGAGGAGCAATAGATGCAACCGGCAAAGAAAGCTCTGACCCTTACGAAATTATTCGCTTGAGCCGACAACACAACAACGCCAATATGATAAGCCTGGCGGCCAGGTTCATAACTTTAGAAGAAATGAAACAAGTTATAAAGCTTTGGATATCCACACCATTTAACGAAGAAGAGCGCCACTCGCGCCGGATTAGTAAACTAGGATAATCAAATGTCTATAATTTGTCCGGCAATTCTTGCAATCAATGACGATGAATATCACCGCCAGATAGAAAAGGTGTCTCATCTGGCTAGGCGCATTCAAATTGACTTAACTGACGGGCAATTTGCTAAAAGCGTGACGGTTAAACCCGAAAATGCTTGGTGGCCTGTCGGCATGCAAGCTGATTTTCATTTGATGTACCGCAATCCAGAATCCGCAATCCGTACAATCATAAAACATAAACCTCATATGATTATTGTGCACGCCGAGGCAGATGGTGATTTTAGCGCAATGGCTAATTTGTGCCACGCGAGTGGTGTAAAAGTTGGTGTGGCGTTGTTGCCGCAAACCACCCCAGAAAATATTTTACCGGCGCTCGGGATGATCGACCATATATTGATATTCAGTGGCGATCTGGGGAAGTTTGGCGGTAGCGCGGACTTGCGCAACCTGCATAAAATATCCGTTCTTAAAAATTTAAAACATAACTTAGAGATAGGTTGGGATGGGGGTGTAAACGACCAAAACATATCACAAATGGTTAGCAGCGGCGTAGACGTGCTAAACGTTGGCGGCTACATCCAAAAAGCCGAAGATCCGGCTATAGCCTTCCACACCTTGCAGCGAATAGCCGACGAAACGGGAACTACTTAGGCTATTCTGCTAACATGTTGATTCAAAACTTTAGCGACTCGACCGGCTTCTACCGTTGCGACCTGCGAAAGACTGGTTACCCCGCCCTCCTTAACATAATCAGCGCAATCTTTTGCTAAATCTTCAAAGTATCCGGCAGCGTTCTTCGCTCCCTCGGCTACGTTTTCTGGTGGCTCTTCGCCAACAAATTGTCTTTCTACAGTAAAACCCACTAGCCTTTTAGCGACATAGGGGCATACTAATTTTGGAGCACCATATTCTTTAATTATTTCCTGTTGCTGTTTTAATAAACCACACTTTTCTCTGCAGTAACTGGGCATTTTTGGACTCCTTAAATATTAATTAGCATTGTTGCAATAATATAGTGTAATGTCAAGGGAACGCCTACTAAAAAACGTAAGGTTTTTCAGGTATAATCGTAAGCAGTATGAGCTCCACGCAAAAACAATATTCGATCAAAGAACTGGAAACGATCGCTAACAATATCCGCACCAGTATTATTAAGATGCTAGAACGTGCTGGCAGCGGCCATTCGGCCGGTCCGCTGGGTTTAGCAGATATTTTTACGGCGCTTTACTTTAATGTTTTAAAACACGATCCCAAAGAACCAGGCTGGAAGGAGCGTGACATTCTACTGCTAAGCAACGGCCACTGTGCGCCGGTGCGCTATGCGACTATGGCTCACGCTGGCTACTTCCCGGAGGAAGAGCTTATGACTCTGCGCCAGTTTGGCTCACGCTTGCAGGGTCATCCAGAACGTCAAAAGTTACCAGGTTTGGAAAACACTAGCGGTCCGTTGGGCTGCGGCTTAAGCCAGGCGTGTGGAATGTCTTTGGCGATGCGTATGGACAAGGTGGATCATCGGTGGGTTTACGTTATTATGGGCGATGGCGAGCAAGACGAAGGCAATGTATGGGAAGCCGCTATGCTGGCTGGCAAATACAAGCTAAGCAATATTATAGCTATTACTGATCGCAATAATATCCAGATCGATGGCCCAACCGAAAAAACCATGCCTCTGGAATCATTGCGCGACAAGTGGGAGGCCTTTGGCTGGCACGTGCTAGAAATCGACGGGAATAACATAGAGGCAGTAATCGATGCCTGCAACATGGCAAAAGCAATCGTAGAAAAGCCGGTTATGATCCTGGCTCACAACGTTCCGGGCAAGGGGGTTGATTTTATGGAATATGATTTTAAATGGCACGGTGTTCCGCCTAATCACGACCAAGCGGTGATCGCTTTGCACGAACTTCGTACTCTAGGCGGAAAGATTAAGAGCGAACATGAGTGATATGCATTTGGCGACTGGTGAATTGAAGCAAGAATCTATACGCGCTGGATTTGGGCGTGGTTTGCTCGCAGCCGGGCAGGCCGATGAGCAAGTTGTGGCGGCCTGCGCTGATCTAACAGGATCTACTAAAATGGATCTGTTTGCCAAAGCTTTTCCAGACCGCTTTGTGCAGGTGGGTGTGGCCGAGCAAAATCTGGTTACAGTTGGATCGGGATTAGCAGCAATGGGTAAAATCCCATTTGTGAGTAGCTATGCGGCGTTTAGCCCGGGGCGCAACTGGGAGCAAATTCGCACCACAATTTGTTTGAACGATCAGCCGGTCAAAATTGTTGGCTCGCATGCCGGTGTTAGCGTTGGTCCGGACGGGGCTACTCATCATATGTTAGAAGACATTACAATCATGCGAGCATTGCCCAATATGGTAGTGCTTGCTCCAGCAGATTCGGTAGAGGCAGAAAAAGCCACACTGGCTATGGCTAAAGATAAACGGCCTAATTACATACGACTTTCGCGGTCTGATTCGCCGATTATTACCACCAAAGACACTCCGTTTAAGATCGGCAAAGCCTATATCTTTAAACCCGGCAAAGACCTGACAATTATATCTACCGGCACAATGACATCTAACGCTCTAGAGGCCGCCAAAATGCTAACCCACGATGGTCTAAATGTGGAGGTCCTACATGTGCCAACCATTAAGCCGCTGGACGAAGCCGCTATTTTGGAAAGCGCCGCTCGCACTGGCCACGTGGTTACAGCAGAAGAGGGTCAAATAGCTGGGGGCCTGGGCGGAGCGGTTGCGGAACTTTTGGCAGAAAATAGTCCTGTGCCGATGCGCCGGGTGGGGGTGCGTGACCGATTTGGCGAATCCGGCAAGCCAGAAGAGTTATTTAAGCACTTAGGTTTAAGTCCAACTCATATCGCACTAGCTGTCCACGATTTATTAATGGATCATTCTAAACATAAGCATTAAAATAAACTTATGCCATTAACACCACGACAAATTAGACAAAACTGCGGGGATGCCCGTGATTTGTTTGCCCGTGCCCGCCACGAACATTTTGCAATCGGCGCTTTTAACTTAGACAACCAAGAAACACTGATCGCAGTAGCTCGCGCTGCTGCTGCTAAAAAATCACCAGTGCTGGTAGAAGTCAGCAAAGGCGAAGTTGATGCCTTGGGCTTAGATAATGTCCGTGACATGGTAGAAAACTATAAATATCAATATGGTATCCAGATGTATATTAACCTGGATCACAGCCCAACGGTTGCCGACGCGATGGCGGGCATAGAAGCCGGTTTTGAGTGCATTCACATTGACATTAGCCAGGCTAATCACGATGCTAGCGACGAAGAAATTATTGCCGGAACTAAGCAGGTTGTAGAAGCTGCCAAGCTTACCGGCGCGATCGTAGAAGCCGAACCGCATTATTTTGGCGGTTCCAGCAACGTTCATACAGAAAAGTTCGATTACGAAGAAATCAAAAAAACCTTTAGCACGCCGGAAGGTGCTCGAGCATTCGTGGATGCGACCGGTATTGATACTTTTGCCGCGGCCATCGGCAATTTGCATGGCCACTATCCGGTGCCAAAAGTACTCGATCTGGATCTTTTGCAAAAAATTCGCAGTGCCATTGATTGCAATATTTCTCTTCACGGCGGCAGCAATACGCCGGCGCATTATTTTACAGAAGCAGTTAAAATTGGCGTTAGCAAAGTAAACATCAACAGCGATATGCGTCTAGCTTACCGGGAAACTTTAGAAGAAGTCCTAGCCAAAAACAAAACCGAATACGCCGTCGTAAAGCTTATGGGCCAAGTAATAGATTCCGTCCAAAAAGTCGTAGAATCAAAAATAGACATGTTCAACTCCGCCGACAAAGCATAATCTTATTGCTTGCGGATGGCTTTTCAGGCAAAATAGAGCTAATGGTAAATGATAATAAACAGCTGGACGTACTATCGGTGGGCGATGTAGTTACCGATGCTTTTATAAAACTTTTGGACGATCAGGAGCACATAGAAAAGCGCCACAGCGAAACGGATTTGTGTATACCTTTTGGCACAAAGATTCCATATCACCACGCCGAGGTTCTAGAGGGCGTAGGGAATTCGCCTAACGCGGCTGTAGCATTTGCTAAATTAGGATTTAAATCTGGCTTGGTAGCTAACGTAGGCGGCGATGACTGGGGCCGTGACATTTTGCGGGCGCTACATAGCGCAAAAGTAGATACCCGCTTTACTCACATTAACCCCGGAAAAGTCAGCAACTACCACTACGTACTTTGGTACAAGGACGAGCGGACAATTCTGATCAAGCACGAAGATTACGATTACCACTGGCCGCGCTTTAGAAGCGTAGACGTGCCAAAATGGATTTATTTTAGCAGTATTAGCGAACACGCTTTGCCTTACCATGATCAAATTGCCGATTGGTTAGAAGACCATCCGGATGTAAAAATGGCCTTTCAGCCCGGTACTTTCCAAATTAAAGCCGGGGTTGAACGCTTAAAGCGAATTTACCAGCATACAGAAATCCTGGCCGTTAACCGTGAGGAAGCTGTTGCGGTATCAGGCGGTAACCACGAAGATATGAATGATTTATTCGACAGGCTGCATGCACTTGGACCTAAAATAGTATTAATCAGCGACGGCCACGCCGGAGCATATGCTAGCGATGGTAGCGACCGTTACAGGATGCCAATTTACCCAGATCCTAAACCACCTTATGAACGAACTGGTGCTGGCGATGCCTTTACGTCTACATTTGTAGCGGCAATTATGCGCGGTGCAGATATTGCCGGAGCGCTGCTTTGGGCGCCAATAAATTCCATGAGTGTCGTACAAAAGGTTGGCGCTCAGGCTGGACTACTGGACGCGGAAGGTATTGAGCACTATTTGCGCCAAGCGCCAGAATCATACCATCCACGGAGGATGCAGTAGTGCTATGTCAAAAACTTTAGCTACACTGCTAGACAAGCCAGAAACAATCATTAGCGCCGCCATTAACAAGTTGGAGGATTTGGCAGGTTATCCCAGTGCAGATGTACGCTTGATTGCGGAAAATCATTCCAAAGTTCGATCGAGTATCAAACAACTTGGATTAGACGAAAAAGACACAACCCCAGAGGAGTTTTATTATGCGCTATTGGCAAAATTTGAACACGATAGCCGGGAATTCGCTGATTTGCTCGGTCTAAGCGGTACGCAAAATCCAGATCGAATCCTAAGAATTACAGCTAGATTCATAAATAAATCCAGCGCAGCGAACGAAGTGTGGTCGCTTAAGAATACCAGCGCCAAGGCACTATTAAGAACTAGTGTTCCGCGCAAATTAATGAAGCACTTAAACTACCGTTCGCTAGATTCTATGCTTAAACGCGAAAATAGCGCGGAATTAATTGCCGCTTTGCCGGCTATCGAAAGCAAGCGTTGCGTAAAAACATTCTGGAAGGCATTTTCTAAACTCAGTACTAGTGATTTTGAACTTCGCTCAGCCCGAATCATAATAATGACGCGCCAAAAGTGGGGCGAAATAAAAACACCGGACGCCATGGTGGCTGCGCCGCACGTGGGGGCTGTTATTGCTTGGTCTACCCCTAACGTTCAGCGCACTAGCATGGTTGGATTGATACTCGATATGTTGCACAAGATGTCTGATTTGTCAGTGCACAGTGCGGTCGTTGGCATGCATCAGTTTGAATCTAGCTTTGCACAAAATTTAGAGCAGGTAGCGCGGTTTGGGCTAGAACCAGCACTTAAAATATCAAACCTGCCAATTGCCTGGAAAGATATCCTGCACATACTTTCTGACGATTCTGACGATCTGTTAAAAATAAATATCACTAACAAGCCGACTAATCTACTGGCTGATTTTGCGCCAATGTTGCGCTGGTGGTCGGTGCTTGATCATGTAGGAGTGCTAAACGACTCTCGGCCCATATCTTTGAACATTCGTGACGTTTTGCACGGCTATGAAAATGGCCATGATTACGGTGCGGCTCAGCCCAAACATTTAAGTGAACATTTGTGGCACGAACTAGTAAGCAGATACTTGGAGCACCCAGGTGTAAGGAACTTTGTAAAAGCACATCTAGAGGGCGACAATCAGTCGAACGTAACAAGTAAGTTACAATTAGCAAGGATTTCGGCGTGAGTTCTCAATACCAAATATGCATTTCTGGCGCGGCTAAAGGCGAGAGCGTGGAACAGGGCAGAATTTTAGCGGGTCAAGCCGGAGCGGCAATCGCGAACGCGGGACATATCTTGTCGAGTGGCGCCACATCTGGACTGCCGGAATTAGTTGCAAAAGCCTACAAACAGGCTGGCGGTCATACTAGTTTGGGTATTAGTCCAGCCGCCACAAAAGTTGAACATGTTCTTAAGTATCGTTTGCCTACCGAGCCTTACGATGCCATTTTTTATACCGGATTGCATTATGTTGGACGTGACGCGCTGCTTATAAATTCCGCCGACGGTGTAATTAGTATTGGCGGACGATTAGGGACATTGCACGAATTTACAATCGCAATGGAAACGGGTACGCCAATCGCATTCTTGCAGGGGGCTGGCGGGGTAAGCACTCAGATCGCAGAATTATTAAAACACCTGCCAAACACTGATCCAGAGCTTGTAATATTCGAAACAGACGCCGACAGGCTAATCCAAAAACTAACACGCGTACTGGACAAAATAAACGAACCATACAAGCGCATCTACCAAAGTTAAAACTGGTACAATTAAACGGTGAGCCATAAGTTTAAACTTGTAAGTGATTATCAGCCGGCTGGCGATCAGCCAACTGCGATTGCACAACTTGAACAGGGGTTACGAGCTGGCGAAAAACAGCAAACCCTGCTGGGTGTAACCGGCAGCGGCAAGACTTTTACAATGGCCAGCGTAATCGCCGAGGCACAGCGGCCGACACTTGTGCTGTCTCATAACAAAACTTTGGCCGCGCAGCTTTACAATGAATTTAGGCAGTTTTTTCCAGACAATGCCGTGCACTATTTTGTAAGCTACTTTGATTATTACCAGCCCGAGGCTTATATCCCCAGAAGCGATACATATATAGAAAAAGACAGCGATATAAACGAAGAAATCGACCGCTTGCGTCACGCTGCCACTGCCGCTTTATTGTCGCGCAAAGACGTGATAATTGTGGCCAGTGTAAGTTGCATTTACGGCATTGGATCGGTAGAAGATTACGGCAGTATGGCAGTAAAGTTAAAGTCCGGTGAACGGCGTTTGCGCGATAAATTACTCCGTCAACTTACAGACATTCAATACCAGCGCAATGATATTGACTTTCATCGTGCCACATTCCGGGTGCGAGGCGACGTAGTAGACATTTTTCCAGCGGGCGAGGAAACAGCTTACCGCGTGGATTTTTTTGGCGACCAGCTAGAGCGCATCACGCAAATCAATCCACTAACCGGCGAAACCGAGCGCAAACTCGACCACCTAACTGTTTTCCCGGGGTCACACTTTGTTACTCCGCAGGAAAAATTATCTAAAGCCTTAGAAAAAATTCGCGCAGAGGCGGATGAGCGTACTAAATGGTTTACTAGCCATGGTAAGTTGGTAGAAGCTCAGCGCCTGGGCCAACGGGTTAAATTCGATCTGGAAATGCTAGAACAAACCGGCTTCGTAAAAGGCATAGAAAACTACAGTCGCTACTTAACCAACCGCGAACCGGGCGAGCAGCCGGCGACTTTAATGGATTACTTCCCGGATGATTATTTAATGTTTATAGACGAATCGCATATGACCATTCCGCAGGTGCGCGGAATGTATAACGGTGATCGTGCCCGCAAAGAAGTTTTGGTCGAGCACGGATTCCGCATGCCCAGCGCGCTGGATAACCGCCCGTTAACTTTCACGGAATTTGAACGGCACATGAACCGGGTAGTTTATGTTAGCGCCACTCCAGCGGAGTACGAACTTAGCCGCAGTCCGGACCCCGCGCAGCAAATTATTCGCCCGACCGGCCTGCTCGATCCGATTATAGAAGTCCGCCCAATCGAAGGTCAGATCGATGACTTGATTGCGGAAATTCGTGACCGTACAGCTAAGAATCAACGTGTTTTAGTTACAACACTTACCAAGCGTATGTCCGAGGATTTAACGGAATATCTAAAAGAACTTGGTATGAAGGTCAGCTATATTCACAGCGAGGTCGACACGCTGGAGCGAACCGACATTCTACGCGATCTGCGACTGGGTGTTTATGACGTACTAGTAGGAATCAACCTACTGCGCGAAGGTCTCGATTTGCCGGAAGTTAGTTTGGTGGCAATTTTAGATGCTGACAAAGAAGGATTTTTACGCAGCGAACAGGCGTTAATCCAAACAGTAGGTAGGGCTGCTCGGCATGAAGACGGCCGGGTGCTGATGTATGCAGACCGCATCACCGGTAGCATGCAACGCACAATCGACGAGACAAACCGCAGGCGGGTAATCCAAGATAAATATAATAAAGATCACGACATAACTCCCCAGGGAATTAGTCGAGCCGTTAGCGATATGCTGCCCCATGCGCCGGATGAATCCGCTGGCCAGCGGACAAAATTAGATCTTAAGAAAATTCCACCAGAAGAGTATAAGCATCTAGTTCGTGACCTGACCGCTCAAATGCACTTAGCCAGTGCTAACTTAGAATTTGAACGTGCCGCCGAACTCCGCGACATGATTGACGAAGTCAAAGCAAAAACAAAAGCTAAGTAACAGAGGCAATTAGTCGGTCCATGTGCCTAACCGTGCGTTTGGTTGCCATAAGCATTGCGTGACCTTCGTCCTGCAAGACTATTGCGTGCACGGTGTGTGGATATAATAATCGTAATTTTTCGATCTGTTCGACTTCGCGTAGCGGATCCCGGGAGCCGGTTACAATGAATACTGGATATTCTTTGCACACGTTTTTTATAGTTTCCCACTCCACTCCTCGAGCCACGCCTAATATGTTACCAGCCAGAGCGGGGATCATGTGGGGTAGAAGGCCGGCCAAGTTCCTGGCGCTATCTATTGTTTCGCAAGGGCGTTTAATTATATTTCTGGGAATGTCTACTGCCATATGCGCGGCAAAACCACCTAGTCTTTTAAGCCGTGTTACATGGTCATGCTCCTTAGTGCGGAACCTTTCTTCAGCCGGTACATTAGACGCAACTACGGCGGGTGAATATAATTCTAGTCCCTGAATGTTGAGCTCTTCTCCGATGGCGGCATAAAAATTCTGATTAGCAATATGTACAGCCACTGCGGCACCCTTTGAGGTTCCAACTAATGTTATCGGTTCGTTGCCAGTTAAATATGAAGTTAGTCTTAGGTTCTCGTTTGCGATGTCGTCTAAACGTTTTGTGAGTCCAGCCTTCACGGATAATTTGTCGCCGTATACAGACACACCGGGGGTAAACAAAGTAATTATTTGTTGGTCTGGATGCTGCGCGGCTAGTTCATCGTGAAGGTTCCTGGCGGTGCCTCGTTCGGTTTCGCTGAATCCGGGTATTAGTACCTTATTTTTTACGGGATCGGGATTATCAATAAATTCCGAGCTGGGGTAGCTGATACGCACTAGTCTTTTGTGTCCGTCGACCTCTATGTGGAATGTCTCGCGAAGGCGGTCCGGACTGTCTGGGGAATCCTTGAAAATAGTCTTTCGGAGCAGGGTCATTTCGCCTATTCCCCTAACTTCTGGCATATCATCATAGCCGCCCTCAATTACTTCAAGACTTGGAATTTCAAATTCTGCACCCGCCGATTGATTATCGGGATCAAACGAACCAAAGAATTCTAAGGGGGTACTCATGGGTTTTTTTAATGTATGAAGCAATATTATTCTTATGGTTTAGGCTTGTCAAAGGGCAAGTTTTATTGACTCGATAAATATACCACAAAATAAGCACTACGTCAATAATTTTAATCTGTTAGGGTGTGGTATACTACAACCTATAATGGCTAAACTTTCTAAAGAAGATGTCTTAAAATTGGCCCGTCTTAGCCGATTGCGACTGGGCGATGATGAGGTGGAGAAGATGCGCACAGAACTATCTAGTATATTGGAGTACGTAGAAACGCTGGATGGTGCCGATACCGCGGGGCTAGAACCAACCTACCAAGTAAGCGGATTAACGGATGTAATGCGCGAAGACGTAGTTAAGGATTATGGTTACACGGCCGCCGATCTTCTTAAGAATGTACCAAGGACTCGGGACGGATACATAGAAGTGGAGAAAATACTATGATAACCTGTTTACCATTTACTGTTTACCGTTTACAGTGCCTTGACAGTTTGCCGGTAGCCATGGAAAACAGAAAATGGAAAACGCATCGAGAACGGAAAATCGTAAACCGTGAATTTGAACAAGGGGCACGCTTATGAGCCGGGGTTGGGCGCCCATTGCGCAGCTAGCTACAGATGTTCAATCCGGTAAATCTACAGCCACAGAGCTGGTCGAGCAGGCTCTAAAAACCATCAAAGAAAAGTCAGAATATAATGCAATTATTGCCGTAACCGAAGATCGTGCCAGGCAACGCGCTGCTGATATAGATGAGAAAATCAGGAATGGCGAGAAAATCGGCCGCTTAGCAGGCGTGCCATTTATTGCTAAAGATAATTTTTTGGTTTTTGGTGGCCAGACTACGGCAGCTAGTAATATTTTGAAAGGTTTTAATGCCCCGTATCAGGCAACGGCCATTAACAAACTAGAAGCAGAAGGTGCAATTTGTGTAGCCAAGGCTAATCTAGATGCATTTGCTCATGGTTCTAGCACAGAAAACAGCGACTTTTTTACAACAAAAAATCCACATGACACGACTCGGGTACCTGGTGGTAGTTCCGGTGGTTCAGCTGCTTCTGTAATCTTAGACATGGCGCCTTTTGCGCTAGGCACAGATACAGGCGGTTCTATTCGTCTGCCTGCCAGCTTTTGCGGCGCAGTTGGCTATAAACCTACCTACGGCCTAGTGAGCCGCAGCGGTGTCGTGGCAATGGCCTCAAGCTTAGATGTGATCGGCCCATTAACCAGGACTGTCGACGATGCAGCGGCTGTGCTTGATGTAATGGCCGGTCAGGATGAACTAGATTCCACGACTATTCAAAGAGACGAAAATTCTTACACCGACCTCGATCCGAGTCTTGAAGGGAAAAAAATTGGCATAATCAAAGAATACACGAGCAAAGGTCTCGATGCTGATGTAGACAGCGCTATGCGCCAATCTATTAGACGATTCAAGGATGCAGGTGCCGAGGTAGAAGAAGTTAGTTTGCCAAGCATCGGCCTGTCGCTAGCTGTATATTATATTGTTTGCCCGGCAGAAGTTAGTAGTAACCTGGCGCGTTATGACGGCCAACGCTTTGGTTATAGCTCGCCCGATGCTACTAATTTAGATGAATCTTACGAGCTTAGCCGCGAGCAAGGTTTTGGCGCAGAAGCCAAGCGGCGAATAATGATCGGATCTTATGTACTGTCTAGCGGCTATTACGATGCCTATTACAAAAAAGCCCAAACGGTTCGGACCAAAATTATCAATGAATTTAATAATGCTTTTAAAAATTACGATTTTTTAATAGGCCCAACCGCTCCTACGGCCGCCTTTAAAATCGGCGAAAAAACGAGCGATCCACTGACTATGTATCTGTCGGATATTATGACGGCTGCTGCTAATATTGCAGGACTGCCGGCAATTAGTGTTCCAATGGGCACAAGTGGTAATTTACCGATTGGACTACAAATTATAGCCGATAAAAATATGGATCGGGCGTTGCTTGGCATATCAAAAGCATTTGAGGAGTTAAACGGATGATTCATTATATTTATCATCAGCGGACAGATCGCTTCGGTAATAATCGTGGGAGGGACTTGCTATGAACGCTGTCGACTTATTGCTCATTGCCGGAATTGGTGTGTTGGTTCTTGCTGGCATTGCGCTTGTTGGCTATAAATTACCGGCTAGACACGGGCTAGATAAAGAGTATTTTTCCAGTAAGTGGCTAGAGCTTTTAGCACGAGTTAAAACTGACGATGGAATGGCATTGGCTGTAATTGACGCAGATAAACTTTTGGACGAGGCTTTGAAGCGTCGTCGCTTTTCAGGCAAAACAATGGGTGAGCGAATGGTGGCCGCTCAGCGTTCTATGACCGACAACGACGCGGCGTGGTTTGCCCATAAACTTCGCAACCGGTTAGTTCATGAGGCTAATATAAAGCTCAAAAAGAAAGAAGCAGTCAGGGCCCTGGAAGGTTTTAAAAAAGCGCTAAAGGATTTAGGAGCACTATGAGCGGGCAGTTTACAGTTTACAGTTTACAGTTTACAGTGCGTTTTCGGTTTACCATTTCCCCTGAACCCACTCACGGTAAATCGTTAACGGCTAACGCAAGGAAAACGGAAAATCGTGAACGGATAACAAGGGGAATATATGCCTAAGCAGTACATTCCAACAATTGGTATCGAATGTCATGTTCAGCTTAAAACCAAGACCAAGTTGTTCTCTGCTGTAGGTAATGATGCTCGTGAGGCCGCGCCTAACACTCTGATTAGCCACATTTGCATGGGTCTGCCTGGAGCGTTGCCGGTATTAAACAAGGAGGCAATTCATTTGGCTTCAAAAGCCGCTTTTGCTCTAAATACTAAACCGCAAAGCTACAGCTATTTTGAACGCAAGCATTATTTTTATCCTGATCTTCCTATGGGGTATCAGATTAGTCAGCTAGATAAGCCGATAGTGGTTGGCGGATCGGTGGATATTAATATTGACGGCCAGGTAAAGACTATAAGAATTAACAGAGCACAATTAGAGGCGGATGCAGGCAAGAATACTCACCCGGCAAATGCTAGCTATAGTCTTGTTGATCTAAACCGCGTCAGCACACCACTGCTAGAAATAGTTAGCGAGCCAGACATGCATAGTGCCGAGCAGGCCAAAGCGTATGTGCGCGAACTATATTTGCTTATGAAATACGCCGACGTATCTGACTGTGACCTATACCACGGCCATATGCGATTTGATGTTAACGTGAGTTTAAGCAAAAATCCGGACGAATATGGAACTCGCACAGAAACCAAAAATTTAAACAGCTTTAAAGCGGTAGAAAAAGCTGCGGAGTACGAAATTAAAAGACAGACCGAACTGCTAGAAAAAGGACAAACGATTACCCAGGAAACTCGTGGTTGGGATGATGCAAAGCAAAAAACCGTTTCGCAGCGCTCAAAAGAAGAAGCGCAAGATTACCGCTACATGCCAGAACCCGACATCCCGCCAGTAAATCTAGACGATGAGTATATTCAAAAAATAGAAACCGAAATGCCAATGATGCCAGCAAGTTGGCGGACAAAATTAGAAAGTTTAGGGTTAGAGCAAGCGGTTATTGAAACTTTGCTGGACGCAGAAGTAGAAAACGAGCAGATTAGCTATTTGTCTTGTATCGAACAACAGCTGGATAATCCAGAACTCGCTAAATTCTTGGTTAACTGGTATGTAAATATGCTCATTCCCGTAGCCAAAGAAAATGACTTTAAGTTAGACGAACAAAAAAGAATGAAGCTAGGAATAGCTATTTACGAACTTCTGCAGGCTAAAAAACTTAGCTCTACCAGCGCTAAATCGTTATTCACAAATCTTGCAGCCCAGGATGATTTGCCCGCGGATATCGAAAAATATGCCAAAGACCAAGGGTTTGTCCAGGTTTCGGACGAAGGGGAAATTGCCAAAATTGTCGCCGGCATAATTGCCGGCAACCCAAAAGCAGCACAAGACGTTAAAAACGGCGAGATGAAAGCAATTGGATTTTTGGTAGGCCAAGTAATGAAAGAATCTAAGGGCAAAGCTAACCCATCAATAGCTCAAGATTTAATAAAAAAAGAGCTAGGAATTTAGCGCCCCTCCTTTCTATTTGCTGAATTTACCATAATAGGTTTATACTGTCGGATATGGATAATACAGCTCAAGCACTACTAATAGTAGTAAGTTCGACTCTGACCGTTTTTCTAATAGTTTTAATTGTTTTGGGCGTGCAGCTTGTTGGGGTTTTACAGCAAGTTAAACGGCTAACTCAAAAAGCCGAGGACGTTGCCGAATCGGTAGAAGCAACGGCAGACACAATTAGAAAATCCGCCTCACCGTTAGCGGCAATAAAATTAATAAGTAGTCTAGTAGATCATGCTACTCGTGGACATAAAAAAAGGAGATAAATATGTTAAAACGCAAAAATAATACAGGGAAAAAGATTGCAATCGGCGCGGCTGTTTCTGGAGTCGTAGGTTACCTGGCGGGTTTACTAACAGCACCGGCTAGCGGCAAAGAAACTCGCCATGAAATTGCAGAAAAAGCTGGCGATGTTAAAACCGAAGCCGAGCAACAATTAGAAAAGTTGCACGATGAGTTGGATGATTTAATTAAAGATGCAAAAGTCAAAACAATTGCTCTAGGTTCTGCCGCACGAGAAGAATTCAACGAGACCGTAGTTGCCGCACGCGACGCTCAGGACAAAGCGGCTCATGTGCTCAAAGCAGTTCGCGCTGGCAAAGCGGATGATCCGGAATTAAACAAAGCCCTAAAGCAAGCAAAACAAGCCAGCAAAAACCTCGCCAAATACTTTAAGAGCTAAAAACCCCTAACCCTAATTGCTAATTTCCTATTCCTGATTACTGACGGCCATCACGTATAATAGAAGGAATGGGAAAAAAAGGGACTAAATTAAAGCCGAGTGATTTTGTGCATCTGCATAATCACACTCAATATAGCTTGCTGGATGGATTAACAAAAGTACCAGCTCTTGTTGAATATGTAAAAAAAATGGGAATGGACAGTGTGGCCATCACCGATCACGGCACAATGAGCGGTGCAATTGAATTTTATAAGGAAGCCCGCGCGGCCGAAATAAAACCAATCATAGGTATGGAAACTTACGTCGCTCCACGCAAACATACCGACAAGGATGTAACCAAAGACCGCCAGTATTATCACCTTACAATGCTTGCTATGAATAACCAGGGTTACAAAAATCTGATGCGCCTGTCGACCATCGCTAACCTGGATGGATATTATTACAAACCACGCATTGATCACGACTTAATCAAAAAGTATAGCGAAGGGCTAATAGTTTTAAGCGGCTGTATTGGCGGGGAAGTTAGCGATACTCTGCGCCAAGGCCAGTACGACAAGGCTAAGAAAATAGCAGAGTGGTATAAAGGTGTGTTTGGCGATCGGTATTATTTGGAGCTTATGGATCATGGTCACGCAGAACATCCTGCAGTTTGGGATGAGCAGAAACGAGTAAACCAAGACTTACTAAAACTGTCACAGGAACTGGACATCCCAGCAGTGCTCACCAGCGATGCTCACTATTTAATGCACGACGATCAAGAAGCTCACGAAATATTGCTATGTGTTCAGACTGGTGCGTTTTTGTCAGATGAGAAACGTTTTAGCCTTAAAGATTTCCACCTGCACGTTGAGGTCCCTAATGAAATCATTAAGCGTTGGGGCAAGACTCATCCCGATTTGATTCTTAACACAAAAAAAATCGCCGATCGCTGCGACATCACATTGGAGCTTGGCAAATATCTTATTCCAAAGTTTCCGACCCCAAAAGGTGAAACTGAAAAATCCTATCTGGAAAAATTAGTTTATTGTGGTTTGGCTTGGCGATATGGAAAAAAGGCGCGCACTGAAAGTAAGGATTTTAGTATTGCTCAAACTAAAAAATTGCTCCCCAAAGAAATTCTTGATCGGGCGGCTTATGAACTATCTATCATTGACGGAATGGGTTTTAACGGATATTTTTTGATTATTGCCGACTTCATTAATTGGGGTAAAGATCGTGGAATCGTATTTGGTCCCGGCCGCGGAAGTGCTGCCGGATCGATTATTTCGTATTCATTAAATATTACTGAACTTGATCCTTTGGAGTATGATTTGCTGTTTGAGCGATTTTTGAATCCCGATCGGATTAGCATGCCCGACATCGACATCGATATTCAGGATACTCGTCGCAACGAAGTTATAAATTACTGCGTAGAAAAATACGGCTCTGACCGCGTGGCTAACATTGTAACTTTTGGTCGTATGGCGGCCCGAAACTCAGTTCGTGATGTAGCCAGAGTTTTAGAGGTTCCGTATGTAGAGGCCGACCGTTTGGCAAAAATGATTCCTCCACCGGTTCAGGGTCGTCATATTCCCTTAAAAAAATCTTTAAAAGAAAACCCAGAACTAAAAGCCGAATATCAAGATAATGAACAGTCGAAAAAAGTTTTTGATCTTGCCATGAAACTAGAAAATACAATCCGTAGCCATGGGGTTCACGCCGCTGGTGTGGTGATTGCGCCTTCTGAAATTGTTGAATTTGTACCTCTCGAAATGGCTCAAAAAGGAGTTGTTGCTACGCAATATTCTATGAACCCAATAGAAGACTTGGGCTTGCTTAAAATGGACTTTTTAGGGCTATCTAACCTAACAATTATTAAGAATACACTACGAATTGTGAAAAAAGTGTATGGCAAAGATATTGATATCGACTCTCTTCCACTTGATGATAAGTCGACATTCAAGTTGTTTCAGCAAGGTGATACAACCGGAATTTTCCAGTTTGAATCCGCTGGCATGAAGAGATATTTAAAGAACCTTGTGCCGACAGTTTTTGATGATTTGATAGCGATGGGCGCATTGTACCGTCCCGGTCCGATGCAGTGGATAGATGATTTTATTGACCGCAAACACGGGCGAAAAAAGATTGAATATTTGCATCCAAAAATGAAGGAAGCCCTGGTTAATACGTACGGTGTACTAGTTTACCAGGAGCAAGTTATGCAAATTGCTAAAGATCTATGCGGATTTACTGGGGGGCAGGCCGACACTTTGCGTAAAGGTGTAGCAAAAAAGAAGCCAGAAGTCCTTGCGGCATTAAAAAAAGACTTTATAGAGGGCGCGATAAAAACTTCTAACGCTGAAAGGGTGATGATCGAAAAGTTTTGGCAGCAGCTTGAGGCTTTTGCGGCTTACTGCTTTCCAAAATCTCATGCTGCGTGTTATGCGACAATAGCTTATTGGACGGCGTACCTAAAGGCCAACTATCCCGATGCTTTTATGGCGGCTCTTATGACCAGCGACTACGACAATACCGATCGTTTGTCGATAGAAATTAGCGAATGCAAGCAGATGGGTATTGAGGTTTTGCCGCCGAACATCAACCAGTCATTCCACGAATTTGCTATCGTGCCGGGCAAAAAACAGATTCGTTTTGGGATGGACGCGATCAAAAATGTTGGACACGGCGCCGTGGAAGAAGTCATCCGGGCACGTGACGCGTTGGGCGGAAAATTCGACAGCCTAGAAGATTACTGCGCTAACGTAGACCCCGGTATGGTTAACCGCAAAAACCTGGAAAGTTTGATTAAAGCCGGCGCGTTTGATGAATATGGCGATCGAAGTGTTTTAGTTAATTCGATCGACAATATGTTGGCGCTAGCACAAAAAATGCAAAAAGACCGGCGCAGCGGACAGGTAGACTTATTCGGCAACGGGGAAGTTTTAACCGAAATGGCGCCAAAACTGGTGTTGGGCAAAAACGACCCGGTTTATCAGCAGGCAGAACAGTTAGTGTGGGAAAGGGAATTGTTGGGTTTATATTTGAGCCGGCATCCGTTGGAGGATTTTGCTGATTTTCTTGCTGGCAACTCCTTCCCCATTAAAGATTTAACCGAAAATATGGACGGACATTCAGTTTCTTTGGGCGGTTCGATTACTGCGATTCGCGAAATCGTCACAAAAAAGGGAGCAAAAATGTCCTTTGCTAAAATTGCGGACACAGATGGAGAAATAGAGATGGTTATTTTTCCTAAAACGCACGAAACGCATGGCAAAAATTTGCAACGTGATCAAATAGTTGTAGCCAAAGGCACGTTAAGCACTGGCCGCGGGGCATCTGCTGGCAGCAGCGAGCTTAAACTTATGGCCGACGAAATAACGACCATAACCCTGGAAGACGCCAACGCCTATAAGTCCGATGAGCGGCCCAAAGAATCTTTGGCTCCAAAGCTAGCTCCAAAAAAATCATATCCCCGTCGGGAAAGTCAGCAGCAACATATGACTGCGCAAAAGCCAAAATCAAAACGGCTATATATTAGGTTGGAAGATAGTTCTAGTCAGAAACGCTTGGTTGATCTCAAAGAAAAACTAGATGTTCATAGCGGCGAGGTAGAAGTCGTTTTGGTGACGGGCCCGGCAGATAATAAGCAAATTATCAAATTGCCTCAGGCTATTAGTGTTAACGAAACAAGCTTGCGCGATCTAGCTTCAATTTTTGGCGCAGTAAACGTAATTGTTAAATAAATTTTATTGAATAAATCCGGCAGTTTGAGTCAGTAAGTATGAAAGGCCGGCCAAAAAGATTAGGCCTACGTCGAGCATTGGGTGTTTGATAGCGAACGATTCGCCGTAAACAAATACCTTACGCAGCATTAGCAAATGCTTGCTGATCCAAAAACCCGCAGCAGAAATTATTACGAATGTAGCCATGCCGGTAGCGAAGCTGGATGCTGGTAGTTTAGCGAAGGCAACTTGGGCTTGTGACGTTCTAAGTGACAGAGTCACGCCCTTTGGCTTGCTACTGGTCGTTAGTGGTTGCGGAGCAGCTTCTTGGCGAGCTTTGTCTGTTTGGGGCTGCGAGGTTGGCTCTGTGGGCGCAGGAGTTGGTTGCGGTGTTGGTGGCTGTGGTTGTGGCGTCGCCACGGGCGCGGGGGCTGGAGTACTTTTAATAGCTGATGGTGGGGTAGTCTGAGCAATCGGTGCAGGTGTGGGCGCCGCCGTAGTCGGCTTGCCGTAAAATGCTACTACGATAGTCATTGGACCGCCTCCTGCAGAGGTATAATCAGGATTGTTAGCATAACCAAATCCAACTTCTGTAAATGCAGGATCAAGCAAGTTTTCTTTATGGGGTGGACTGGCCATCCACCCATCGATAGTGCTTTGTTCGCTGTCAAATCCGGCAGCTAGATTTTCTCCTAGCTTTTGATAGGAATAGCCTTGGGCACTAACAAAAACCCACGGTGGATTACCTTCCGGCGTATTATGACTCCAGTAATTTCGAGCAGCCATATCGTTTGCTTTAGCTTGTGCGGCAGCATTTAATTTAGAATTCAAACTTAGCGCAGCTACAGAATTAGTCGAACGCTGCACATTTGTATCCGCAAGCAGTCCGCCAACGCTCATGCTTGTGGAGTAGGCTAGTACGCTACCGGTATGTTTATGCATAGCTGCTTGCAGGCTGCCGCTTTGTAGCCCAAATACTAGTAGAATGCTAACGAGCAACCAGACTGGCAGATACGGCCAATAGACTTTTTCAAAATCTTTAGCTCGCACACCAGCGGGACGGTGTTTGGGTTGATTTCCGGTATATCGACGCGGGTTTTTTATTTTAGCGGTCATTTAACTACGATTATACCCTTAAGTCTTATAAATTACCAAAACGTATATGATATAAAGCCATTGCTGCAGCAATGGCAACGTTAAAGGATTCTTTTTTACCCGCCATTGGAATTTCTAAAATCCGATCCACCATGTTCAAAATTTCAGGCTCAATTCCTTCGACCTCGCGGCCAACAATCAGCGCAATATTTTTTGGTGGTTTAAAGTGTTGCAGCTCTACAGACTTAGAGTTTTGCTCGAGTGCAACCACTAAGTATCCCCGATCCTTAAGGCTATTTATGAGAGGTCCAATGTTTTCTGCGTGCTCCCAGTCTAGACTCTCTTCTGCCCCAAGTGCGGTCTTGCTAATTTTTTTATGAATACTGGCTGTTAAGTGCGGCATGCGCGAGTCGTTACTAATGGCCGGGTATGGAGTATAGCCAGTTAGGAAAACCTTATCGACACCCAACCCCTCGGCAGTTCGCAGCAAAGAGCCCACATTATGGGCCGAACGCAGGTTATGGGCGACTAACACAGTAGACATTATTATAATTGTACCTGACTTTAGATTTACCATTTATAAGCTCAAGCAGTTATAATGATTGATATGAGTCAGGATATCCGGTTGGATGAAGAACGAATTACGGCGCGTCGTGCGGAGGTATTGGGGTTTGCCTACACCGACACCAGCCAGCTGCAAAAGCAGCTATTTAAAGATATTTTATCCGTTGCCGAACTGTATAAATTGCGTATCGTTCCACTAGAAGCCGATGCTAGCAATATTCATTTTGGAATTACTACGACTACCAGTCAGCAGACAATCAACAATCTAAAAAGTCGTTTTACTGACCAGATTCTAAAGTTTTCTATCATATCCAACAGCGGCTACAAAGACTATATGCGCCTTTACGATCCGCCAAAACAGGTTAAATACGAAGATATAAATCTTAGCGACAAGACAACCGAAGGCCAAAAAATAATCGAGCAAGTTAGTGCCACGCTCGGTACTGTACGAGCTGACGACATGCTTGCCTACCTGGTACAGCAAGCTTACAAGCTAAAAGCTAGCGACATTCACATGGAAAACCAACGCGAAAACGTTCGCATTCGTTTTAGGGTAGATGGCGTCCTGCACCCAGTTGCTTATTTAGACCACCAAAAGTACCGGCACTTAATTTCGGCTATGGCCAGTGCTGCAAATGTTTCTACAGAGGCGACAGACGCTCAAACCGGCCACATTAGCCGCTCCTACAAAATGGCAACTGGCGAAGATGTGGTCATAAATCTGCGCGTAGAAACGGTGCCGACAGTTTATGGAATGGATGTTGTGATGCGTCTGTTTAACATGCGAATTGATCTATTTAAGCTGGAAAACCTAGGTTTGAGTACTCAAGAATACGCCATGGTTCATGACGTTATAGACCATCCAACCGGAATGGTGTTGATTGTTGGGCCAACCGGTAGTGGTAAAACCACCACTCTTTACTCCCTGATTAACACGCTTAACACTTCTGAACGCAAGATCATCACCCTGGAAGATCCAGTTGAATACAACATTGGTGGAGTTGTGCAGATTCCAGTTGCTGGGAGAATGGAAGGCCATGATTTTGCCGAAAAACTTCGCGCAGTTTTACGCCTTGACCCAGATGTTGTGATGGTTGGGGAAATTCGCGATCAGGACACAGCAAAAACTGCTTTGCAGGGCGCACTAACTGGTCATTTGGTTTTGAGCACATTCCACGGTGCCAATACTTCCGCTGCAATCGCCCGTATGCTGGATATGGTTGGCATTAATCCGCTTTTTGCCAGCGCTATGCACCTGATTATGGCGCAGCGACTGGTGCGCCGTTTGGATGATGCTACCAAACAGCCATATAAACCCGACGACGCCCTAAAAGCCCAATTACAATTCGTTATAGACACAATGGGTCCGCATATCCAAAAACCAGATATTAACGAGATAACTCTATATAAACCCGGATCGTCGCCCGAAAATCCGTTTGGATTTGTTGGCCAGATCGCCATTCGCGAACAAATGCCCATGACCCCAGGCGTGCAGGCAATTTTACGCCTGCCACCCAACCAAGTTACAACCGAAATCTTGCAAGCCAAAGCAGTAGAAGAAGGTATGCGTACCATGCTTCACGACGGAATAATAAAAGCTTGCGCTGGCCTAACAACGCTCGAAGAAGTTTACAAAACCGGCGTCTCCTAAATGCCGCGTGCTCGGAGTACACTTTGGTCCAAGGAGCTAATTTTTAAATTCGAATTTCTAAACTCTAAACAAAACTTCAAATATCAAAATCTTAAATCCCAGAGCCAGGAAATTTAGTGTTTGAATCATTAACCTTGTTGCCAAATAATTCCACGGCCCTAAAAGCGCCCTTTTTGTCCAAAATAGGTCAAACAGCTTCGCAACGTAACTACGGTTACGCCTTGTCACTGTTTGCCTATTTTGATCAAAAATCATCACTTTTGATCTCGCAGACTTATTTGGCAACAAGGTTATTAAAAAACTAAAGTTTGTTTAGTATTTAGACATTAGGGTTTATAACTGTTCGCTGTCTGCTTTTGTATCTATTTAATAACTTTAGCGATAGCTGGAACAAGCCGCGGATCTGTAACTGACGGTATGATATGGTCTGCGTCAACTTTAGTCACCAAGCCAGCAATGACTTCAGCCGCAGCAATTTTATGATCGTCGGTGATGTGTTTAATTCTATTGTCGAGTGCCCCGCGGAATATTCCCGGAAAGGCCAGAGCGTTGTTAACTTGATTAGGGAAGTCACTTCGTCCGGTTGCTACAACCGAGGCCCCAGCTTTTTTAGCAATATCCGGCATAATTTCTGGCGTAGGATTTGCCATCGCGAATACTACAGGATTTTTGTCCATTGATCTTATCATGTCCGCGCTAAGCAACCCGGCTTTTGATACACCTATGAACGTATCTGCTCCTTGCATAATATCTTCCAGCGAGCCGTCAGTATTCGATAAGTTTGTGAACTCCAGCAATTTTTTCTTCTCATCATTTAAATCGTTGCGATTAACACTAATAACTCCCTTACTGTCCACTACGAACATTCGAGGGTTAGCATACTTTTTAAGCAGTTTAATAATGGCCGTTCCAGCAGCGCCCGCCCCAGCAACTACAATTTTGGCATCTGACAAATTACGTCCGGTAACTTTTGCGGCATTAATGAGCCCCGCAAGAACCACAACTGCAGTTCCGTGCTGGTCGTCATGAAACACGGGAATGTTTAGCTCGCTTTTGAGTCGCTCTTCTACTTCAAAACAAATTGGCGCAGCAATATCCTCTAGATTTATCCCGCCAAAACTGGGAGCAATAGCTTTAACTGCAGCGACAATCTCGTCCGGGGTATGGGCATCTAAAATAATTGGTACGGCATCTATATTGGCAAAATGTTTAAATAGCATACATTTGCCTTCCATAACCGGCAAGGAGCCAAGTGGGCCAATGTTGCCAAGGCCCAAAACAGCTGAGCCGTCGCTAATAACAGCTACGTTATTATTCAACCAGGTGTAGTCGCGCGCTTCGTTTGGATGGGCGGCAACATAGCTGCTAACAGCTCCAACTCCAGGGGTGTAGTAAATACTTAGCTTTTCTTGCGTGTCCAAACTGTCCTTGGTTTGAACGCCTATTTTGCCCCGCATCTGCTTGTGGTGCTTAAGCGCTTCTTTTCCATAATCCATTACTCCAGTATACCTGATTTTGGGACTGCGTCAGATTATATATTTTGGTGTTTTCATTTAATTAACAGATGTGATACAATCTACTCTAACGAGTTAGTAAATTAAAGGTTTTAAATTTTTATGCAATCCGTAATTCAGCAAATTGAATCCAAGTACAAAAAACACGCCACTGTAAATGTAAAAAGCGGCGATACAGTTAAAGTACATCAAAAAATCCAGGAAGGCAGCAAGGAACGCGTTCAGATTTTCGAAGGCCTGGTTATTCGAGTTACTCGCCGTGGCAGCTTAATGCACACTTTTACGGTCCGACGTGTGGCTAGCGGCATCGGCGTAGAAAAGACCTTCTTGATTCACTCCCCCGCAATTTTAAAAGTAGAAATTATGCGTCGCAGCAAAGTCCGCCGCAACTACCTTACCTACATGCGCGAACGAACCGGCAAGCGTGCTCGCTTAAGTGGCGTAGATTTTGATAAAGAAGCAGTAAATGCCGTTCACGACAAAAAAGCCGAAGCAGAAGAAGCTAAAATCCACGAAGAACAGTCAGAAGCCCACGAAGCAGAAGCAGCAAAAGAAACACCAACAACCGAAACGCCCACAGAAAAAACACCCGAAACAAAAGAATAATACAATTCGCTAGCCACCATCTTCTAAATTCTACCGTCTATCGTCTATAATCTAACCATATGATAGGTATTGATGAAGTTGGGAGGGGAGCTTGGGCTGGACCGTTGCTGGTTGTAGCAGCTCGTGTCCATAAAAAACTACCTGCCAGTTTGGCTGACTCTAAATTATTGAGTAAAAAACAAAGAGAAAATATTATGGAAACATTGGTTGGGGTTTGTGATTTTGGCGAAGGATGGGTGAGCGCGTCTGAAATTGATGAACACGGGCTATCTAACGCTATGCGGCTGGGTGTGCAGAGAGCGCTCGACTGTATAGATGCAGAAGACGACGAGATGATAATTTTGGACGGCAGCGTGAATTATGTTGATAGTAAATTCCTAAAATCGAAATGTTTAGTAAAAGCAGATCAGACCGTTCCGGTTGTTTCGGCCGCAAGTATTTACGCCAAAGTTACGCGCGATGAATTTATGAACAAGCTTGGCCAGGAGCATAAAAATTATGGATTCGATAAACACGTAGGTTACGGTACCGCGGTTCATAAAGTTGCTATGCAAAAGCATGGCGTTCTAAAAGACATCCACAGGTTTAGTTATAGACCGGTACAAGGAATTGCTAGTGGCCAAGCATAACGAGTCAGGGCAACAGGCGGAAGATGCGGTGGCTGAGGAACTTAAAAATCAAGGGCATGAAGTTATAGCCCAAAACTGGAAGACAAAAGTTTGCGAAATAGACATTGTGACCACCAAAGACAAGGTGGTGTATTTTACCGAAGTTAAATATCGTTCTACCTTCAGCCAGGGTGGGGGATTTGATTATGTTACGCCTAAAAAACTTGGACAAATGGAATTTGCCGCGCGAGTATGGTGTCAGCAAAATAATTGGAACGGTGATTACCGCTTGCAAGCGGCGGCTATGTCGGGCGACGGTGAATTGGAAATTATCGAACTTTAAAAGTTCTTTTCAAGCCAATTTTTAATCTTAGATTCTTCGCGTTCGCGCCAGGCTACGCGCGACTCAATTTCGGATAGTGATATTTGGATGTTGCGCTTAAGAGCAGCACCAGATAGTTTGGGCGTAAAGAATTCGGTGTATTTTTTTTGCCAGCTTTTGGTAGAAATTGGCCGTGACGCGTACCAAATAAAATATTCCATTTTTTTGTCACCGATCGTATTAGTCAGCCTATCCCAGTTAGAAACTAGCCAGCTCCAGGCAATTTCGCGAGTATAGTGATTGCGCATTAAGAATGCAAACCAGTGATCAATATCCTGTGGTTTTATGATGTCAAAATTATGCATTCCCCAGTTTTCTATAGTCTTAGCGACTTTAACGTCTCGTGTACCGCAGAGCGCGGCGGTAATCGCCGAACGCACATCAGGATTCTGGCAGGCTTCGTATTCGCGCATAAGCTGCTCAATACATTTTGGATCACCAAAGTTAACAGCAGCACCGGCGATAATTCCCCGGAGTTCCGCTGGCAAATTTTCTACTGCACCCGAAACAGCATTAAATTTATCAAGCGCTACCTCAATAGCTTGCTTGTTTTCACCTGCAACACTTAAGGCTACCGCCGTAATTCGCAGTTGTTTAATGTTTGGATCGTCGTTAGGCTGATCCTCCCAACCAAGCTTTTTATACCAGTCGCTCGCCAGATCTTGCTTGAACGCTTTAAATTTTTCTATAGCAACTTCGTCACCATCAGTTAACAGCTGAGCGTTACCTATTGCCCGCATAAACACCGACCAAACCGCGTCGCGATCTTCGACACCGCACGATCGAATCAAATCAAGAATTTCCGTTAATTCTAGATTATTTTTTTGAGCTTGCAGCAGCATGTCATTTATGGCAATAATCCGGCCGGACGGACTTATTTGCTTACTTACAATTTTGTCCAGCATTTTTTGTCTGACATCCGAATCCTGGTAACTAACTATAAAGTGGCCGTCTCCGTCTGGATTGAACATTGGTACATCGCTATTCTCTAGGTCAGTACGTTGTTTGCTTAGTATTCCAAGCGACTTGGTGGAGTCGCTGAGTAGCGGAATCGGCCAAAGCGTGTCATCCTGCCCGTCTAGTAAAAAGCGTTTTTGAGATAGCTCTACGCCGCCAGCGATTTTTTTCACCCTTAGCTCCGGAGTCCCAGACTGGTTTATCCACGGAGTCATTAGGGCGCCAATATCTTTGCCGCTGGATTTACTTAATTCTGTCCATAAATCATCACAAGTTGTGTTTTTGTAAGCATATTTTTTAAAGTATTCGGACAAACCGCTACTAAAAGCCTCGTCACCAATATAGTTGTATAGCATTTTGAGTATTCGTGCGCCTTTAGCATAGACAATAGCCGGGTCAAATAGCGTTGATATTTCGTCCGGATGATTAACTCCTACGCCTACCGGCTGGACATCTTTATAAACATCTCGGTTGGCTGCTCCTAGCACGCGGCTGGACGTAAAATCTTCCCATTCCTGCCAATCCGGATGCAAGCGGTCGGGGCCGAGCGATTCCATAATCGTGGCAAAACTTTCGTTTAACCAAAGTTCGTCCCACCACTTCATTGTCACTAAATCGCCAAACCACATGTGCGATAGTTCGTGGGCAATGACTTGAGTTGTTAGGCGCTCTCCGCTAAATGATCGGTTTATCGGGTCTGCCAAAAACGCAACATCGCGGCCAATAACCAATCCCCAGTTTTCCATGGCCATAGCTTCAAAGTCAGGAATGGCAACTTGGTCGAATTTTGGCAAAGGAAACGGAGTTTTAAAATAGTCTTCAAAAAAATCTAGCAAATCTATTGCTTCTTTGTTAGCGTAGCGCAAATGACTTTTGGGCTGAGCAACATTAGCCCAAGTGCTAACTTTGACCCCGCGTTTTGATTCCCCGCTAACGCAATGTAGTTCACCGTAAACAAATGCCAGCAGGTAACTACTCATTACGGGCGTTTGCTCGAAGGTGGTTTGTAGTTTTTGGTTTTTGGTTTTTGGTACTCGCTCATTAACCGTGGGTGACAAACTATCAACCAGTTCCTGTTTTTTGATTGGTGTATTAGAAAGCACTACTTCGTTAGCTGGAGTAACCAGGGTTAGCTGGAACGTAGCTTTGGCTTCGGGCTCGTCGATGCAAGGGAAGGCTTCGCGGGCAAAGTGTGATTCAAATTGTGTGGCAATAAGTGCCTTGTCTTTGCCCTCGTGTTTGTAATAACAGGGGTAAATCCCATCCATTTTGCGGGTAATTTTGCCGCTAAATTCCATCGTAACGGTGTAGCTGCCAGGAAATACCATGGCATCCGAATGTAAACGCACTTCGTTTAGGGTGTTTTGGTTATTAATTCTAGATATTTCAATGGGTTGATCGCCTTTTTTGTCATGTTTGACAACCGACGCGGACAAAATTTTAAGGCCATTTTGGTGGAATGTTAAGCGCTTGCTGGGCCGTCCAACTTTTTTGCCAGTGATCACCACACTGCCGTTAAATGTCATGTTATCTCGGTTGGGGACTAGGTGCAGCTGGTAATTTTCCGGCCTAAATTGTTCGTATAATCTGATCACTTTTTTTGCCATATCTGTCTATTGTAGCAAAAATATTCTTGCTAAGTACTGTAAAGACCTGCTATAATAAGCAGCGTTATGGTCGGCCGGCAGGTCGGCTTTTCTCATTTTAAGACTTAGTAAAAATCTAGTTTGATAAATGAAATTTTATGAATAAATGAAAAATGTAAATTGCGAAATGATAAATTTTTTGCTCGAAAAGGAGAAAAAACCGTGGAAATGGACTTTAAACAATTAGCAGGTGCGATCCGAGTGATCGCCGAAGAAAAAAACTTAGCAGAAGACCAAGTGCAAGAAATCGTTCAGCAGGCTTTGGCTGCAGCTTGGCGCCGTGATTACGGTGATCGCGAACAAGAAGTTCGTGTAACTATGAACCTAAACACCGGCGAAGTCACTGCTTACGTTACTAAAACTATCGTAGATAAGGTAGAAAACCCACACCTAGAAATCAGCCTGTCCGACGCCCAAGTTATGCGCAAAAACGCGAAGGTAGAAGAGACTGTAGAAATCGTTCAAGAAGTAAAAGATTTTGGCCGTGTTGCTGCCCAGACCGCTAAGCAAGTTATTTTGCAGCGCCTGCGTGAAGCCGAGCGCGAAATTGTGCTAGCTGAATACGAAGACAAAATAGGAACAATCGTTAACGGCGTAGTAAGCCGCGCCGAGGGGCGAGTTGTACGTGTAGAATTAGGCAAAGCCCAGGGCATAATGCCAATGAGCGAGCAAATCCAGGGTGAGCGTTACTATCCCGGCCAGCGCCTAAAGTTCTTCCTAAAAGACGTAGAAAAGAATTTCCGCGGTCCGCAGCTGATTGTCAGTCGTGGTTGCAAAGAATTTATCGAACAGCTTTTTCGTAGTGAGGTTCCAGAAATGGAAGGCGGGGCCGTGTCTATAAAAGAAATTGCCCGTGAAGCAGGCGTAAGATCCAAGATTGCTGTTGCTAGCAGTGTTCAAGGCGTTGACCCAGTAGGAACATTTGTGGGCGGCCATGGTACCCGCATTAACGCTGTTCGCGACGAAATCGGCAGCCAAGAAATGATCGACATAATTGTATGGGATGAGGATCCTGCGACATTTGTATCTAATGCTATGAAGCCTGCCAGTGTAGAAAAAGTCATTATCGGCAAAAGTGGTGACAAAGCTACGGTCATCGTCGCTGAAGACCAGTTAAGTATTGCCATCGGTAAAGCCGGCCAAAATGTTCGCCTAGCTGGCAAACTGAGTGGCTACGAACTTGATGTTGAATCTGACCATCGCAACGATGAAGTGCAGGAATCCAAAGCCAATGACGTGGAAACCTCTGCCGTATCTAAGCCGGTAGTCCAAAAGCTTAAAAAGAAAAGCGAACTAGAAAGCAGCCTACTAGAGGCCATCGAAGAACACGGCACAGATAAGTAAATAGGAACTAGGAATCAGTAGTTAGGGGCTAGTGACCAACACCTACTGGCAATGTGCATTGGCACTTTTGATCAAGTCAAGAGTGCCAGCCAGCATACCCTTTGGCACATTTGTAGCAGCCTATCTTACCGCCTTCTTTTGTAGTACAGCTCTATGTAGCTACGGCTACATATCGCTCAGTGCTTCAAAGAAATCAAAAAAGCTAGGCAGCTCCAAAGGCACCAAAAAGCATCCTAGCTGGCACTCTTGACTTGCGAGTGCTAGTTTATGGTATTATTGTTAAGTAGACTTTTACTATCAGTTGCTGCTGCGTTTTTGGTAACTATAATGACTGGCTACTAATGACTAAAAATTAAAGGATTAATTTTTAAGATGATGCCACAATCACCAGACTTCCAAGACTTTTTAGGCCACTTAACGGATAATGCTTTGCATAGCTTAAAACATGCGGATGCGATTGCTCGTGCAAGCGGAAATGCTTATATTGGCACGGAACACCTAATGCTCGGTGTACTTGCCCAAGAGGGTTCTATGGCTTCGAAAATTTTAGAAAATGCCGGAATTACCCTAGACCGCGCTCGCCTGGCACTTAATCTCACTCCTAAAACCCTGGTTATAAATATGGGCGCCAAGGGTTTGTCGGAAACAGCAAAACTAACGCTTAAAATGGCTTGGGAAATTGCCCAGGAATTCAACCAAGACTATTGTGGGACTGAGCATATTTTATATAGTATTTTGAGTCAAAAGAATGCTCGCGCTACAGCATTGCTGCGTGACATGAGCGTAGATGTTGATCAGTTAAGTACGGAAGTTGAGCAGTTTTTGAGCCGCCAACATCATGAAGACGCCGAACGAGCTGGATCGAGTACGCGCAAACGCGGCAAAAGTGGCAAAAAAACCGCACTGGATTTTTTTGGTACAAATTTAACTGATCTTGCTAAGCAAAAAAAACTAGACCCTGTAGTTGGTCGCGAGGCGCAAATTCGCCGTGTTATCACTGTCTTAAACCGCCGTACCAAAAATAACCCAGTATTAATCGGCGAACCAGGTGTGGGCAAAACAGCGATAGTAGAAGGACTAGCGCAGAGGATTGTTAATGAAGAAGTCCCAGACAGTCTACTGGACAAAGAGATCATTATGCTTGATCTTGCGGGAATGATTGCCGGCACAAAGTACCGCGGAGAGTTCGAAGACCGGCTCAAAAAAGTTATTGCCGAGCTCGAACAAGACAAGAATATGATTGTGTTTATCGACGAGCTTCATCTGATTATTGGAGCTGGCGCAGCAGAAGGTAGCATGGATGCCGGTAATATTCTAAAACCGAGCTTGGCTCGCGGCAAAATTCGCATGATCGGCGCCACTACTACAGACGAGTATACAAAATATATAGAAAAAGACGCAGCGCTGGAGCGGCGCTTCCAGCCGGTACAAGTTCCCGAAGCAACGCTGGCCGAAACCGTCGCCATACTAAAAGGCCTGCGTGGCCACTACGAAGAGTTTCACGGAGTTAAAGTTAGCGACGATGTGCTGGTAGAAACTGCTCAATTTGCCCGGCGCTACATTAACGATCGTTTTATGCCCGACAAGGCAATCGACCTACTGGACGAAACCTCTGCATACCTGCGGGTCAATAAAGGCAAAACACCGCCGGAACTTCGACAATTGCAAAAAGAACTCAAGCTGGTCAACGCTAGGATTGAAGACGCCGTAGACAACGAAGATTACGAAAAAGCCGCTCGCCAGAAGCAGCAGGCTAGCCAAATTGTAGAGAAAATCAAGACATTAGAAGCTACACACAAGACCGGCAAGCCAATCGCAGTTGATTCGGATGATGTCGCTAGTACCGTTGCGCGCATGACGGGAGTACCGGTTAACAAAGTGCTTAAAAGCGAGGCTAAGTCTCTTGTAAACTTAGAAAAAACTTTAGGTAAATACATAATTGGCCAAGGGGAAGCAGTGAACACAGTAGCGAAAGCCGTGCGTCGCAGTCGTTCGGGGATTTCTAGCGAAAAGCGCCCAATTGGCAGTTTTGTATTCTTGGGCCCAACCGGAGTCGGCAAGACCGAACTAGCGCGAGTTTTAGCCCGTGAGTTTTTTGGCAGCCAAGACGCGTTAGTAAAAATCGACATGAGTGAACTTGGCGAGCATCATAATGTGGCGCGGCTGGTTGGTGCGCCTGCTGGTTATGTTGGTTACGATGATGGCGGGCAGCTAACAGATAAAATTCGTCGCCATCCCTACAGCGTAGTGCTGTTTGACGAGATCGAAAAAGCTCACCCGGACGTATTCAATATGCTTCTGCAAATTCTAGAAGATGGTGTTTTGAGCGATGCCAAGGGGCGAAAGATTGACTTTACGAACACGATTATAATCATGACCAGCAATATTGGTGCAGAAAAACTGCAAAAAGAAGCCAGCTTTGGCTTTAGTGCGGTCAAATCATCAGACATGAATAACCTAGACGCGCTTCACGCAATCAACAAGGATAAAGTACTAGAGGAACTTAAAAAAACGATGCGTCCGGAACTGTTAAATCGTATAGACAAATTGATTGTTTTTAGGGCGCTAACTAAGGCTGATGCGCTTAAGATTTTGGATCTTCAGTTGGATGATCTTCGCCAGCGACTGGTTAGTAAAGGAGTTGGTCTGCAAGTAAGCAAAACGGCCAAAGAGCACTTGCTTAGCAGTGGTTACGACGCGCAAAACGGTGCTCGCCCAATGCGCCGGTTGATTCAAGAAACTCTAGAGGACGCTATTGCCGGTGGGTTGCTAGACGAAAGCTACCACAAGGGCGACGTAGTAAATGTTGGAACCAAAACAAAAAATAAAAAGCCCGAACTAATTTACGCAACCACCACAGAATAATGCTGCACACAGGTGTTATACTTAACTTAAATGAACCGACTGCTTAAAAGATTTATTGCCGGCACTCTATCTTTGGCGATTTTAGCTTCGCCTTTTTTCGTACTCGCTAACCTGCAAAATATAAAAGATTGGTTGCTGCTACGTAATTATACTCCGCCTGCGGCTGTTTCTTTGCTGGCCTCGCAAGACACCATGACCCCCAAGGCGACTCACGTTTTTTATGTTAATCATCCGCAAATAGTAGAAGGTGTAACGTCTTTTAGACAACAGTGCAAAATTGCCGAACAGACTATTGTGCTGGGCTGTTACCATGCAGGGCAGGAGGGAATTGCTATTTATAACGTCCAAGATGCGCGCTTGAATGGCGTTGTACAAGTTACAGCATCTCACGAAATGTTACACGCAGCGTATGAGCGCTTAAGCGGTAGCGAAAAGACCAACGTAGACAATATGCTCCAGGATTATTATAAAAACGGCCTTAAAGACCAGCGCATTCTAGATACGATAGATTCGTACAAAAAGACTGAGCCTAATGATGTGATTAACGAAATGCACTCTGTTTTTGGGACAGAAGTAGCTAATTTGCCCGCTCCGCTAGAAACGTATTATCAGAAATATTTTAGTAATCGCAAGGTGGTAACTGGGTTTGCATCGGTGTATCAGAGCGAGTTTGCTAGCCGTAAAAATAGAATCGATGCATACGACGAAAAACTAGCATTATTAAAGCAGCAAATCGAGACTAAAGAGCATAACTTGCAAATACGATCAGTCAACTTAAAATCCGAGCAGCAAAGATTAGACTCGCTGCGAAGCTCTGGTAGGACAGAGGAGTACAACGCCTCGGTGCCGGACTTTAATCAGCTAGTTAACGAATATAACGCCGGCGTATCGGATTTGCAAACGGACATAACAAACTATAATAATCTTGTAACTGAACGTAACGCCTTGGCTAAAGACCTAGAAGGCCTGCAAGAAGCGCTAGATACTCGACTTTCACCCCAGTCCACTCAGTAACGAACACTACCGTATTTTTATACATAAAAAGAACATATGAAATATTATGTATATTTTTATGGTTGCGGTGGAGGATCCAAAATAACTGATTTTTGGTGGGTTGGCGCGATCTGCTAGAATTATTATAGATGAGTGCTAAAAAGTCAGGTGTTAAATACGTTTGCGATAGCTGTGGTGCGGTTAGTTTAAGCTGGACTGGACGCTGCCAATCATGTGGAGAGTGGAATACGCTTAGCGAGCAGTTATCCGATAGCTCACAGGCTACATCGGGCGGCAAGAAACTGCAGATTGATTCCGTAACGCAGGCCACCGGCAAAGACATGGAGCGTATTAGTACAAAAATTAAAGAGGTAGATGAAGTGTTGGGTGGCGGCTTAGTTGCTGGTAGCGTAAATTTGCTAGCAGGACAGCCAGGCATTGGTAAAAGCACGCTTCTGCTGCAACTTGCATATAACTTGGCAGCAGGGAACAAAGTCTTGTATGTAAGCGGCGAAGAATCCGCCCGTCAGGTTGGTCTGCGCGCTAGCCGTTTGGGCGCATCACATAAAGATTTAAAACTTTCTGTTTCTAACATTGCCAACGATATTGCCGCAACAATCATGCAAAGTGATTTTGATGTAGTTATTGTGGATTCTGTGCAGGCCGTTGCGGTTAACGAAATCGCCTCGGCTGCGGGATCTGTGAGCCAGATAACCAATAGTACGCAGTTGTTGACCACCGCGGCAAAAAGCAGCAACACAGCGTTAATTTTAGTCGGACATGTCACAAAAGAGGGCTCGATTGCCGGACCAAAAGTTCTAGAACACATTGTTGACGTAGTGCTACAGCTAGAAGGCGACCGTTACGGCGGATTTAAGATTCTGCGCGGGGTAAAAAATCGCTATGGATCTACTAACGAAGCTGGAATTTTTGAAATGACCGATTCTGGGCTAAAGCCGGTAGACAACCCGTCAGCAGCACTGCTTGCGGAGCGCCAGGCAAGCGATGGATCTATTGTGCATGCCACTATGGAGGGCAGTAGAGCTGTTTTGGTAGAGATTCAAGCGCTTGTTAATCCAACTAGCTATGGTTACCCTAAGCGCACAGCTAGCGGAATTGATCTAAACAGGGTTAACCTTTTGATTGCCATGCTAGAAAAGCGTACAAAACTAAAACTGGCCGAACGTGACATTTATATAAACATTGTCGGCGGAATTCGCTTGACCGAACCAGCGGCCGATCTTGCTGTCTGTATGGCAATAGCCAGTGCGGCAAAAGGCATGCAACTAAAAAAGAACGCAGTAGTGTTTGGAGAAGTCGGACTATCCGGTGAAGTTCGCCAAGTTCCGTTTATGGACAAGCGAGTAGCAGAGGCTAAAAAAATGGGGTTCGAGGCCGCCATTGGCCCAAAAATCCTCACCGGCAAATCCCCAGCTATTCTAACTAGTGTTACAGATGTTAGATCTGCTCTGAATGCATTCCTAGAAAAGGACTAATTTATTAGTTAATTATGAACAGTTCCGTTTGAGGTGGCGCCAGTGCTATCTTTTACATAAATAGCCGTGCCGGACGATGCAAAACTATTGGGATTAACCGTGCAACTTGTTCCAGCGGAAGAACATAGTAATATATTTCCAGAAGTCCTAAAGGCACTGAACGGCCCAGTTCCGCCACTCCAGCTAATTGTTGTTGTGGTTCCCGCTGCTACTGCGTTTGTTAGCGTTAGGGGCGCTGGTGCGCCCGACGTAAAATCCACGGTTTTACTGTCCGTTGCGCTAAATAGCACACTGTCTGTTACGCTAGCACTAACTTGGTAGCTGCCGGCAGCCGGAATTGTGTAGGAAACAGATACATTATCCTGCGGATCCTGGACTGCTTGAGTGCCAGCTGGCTGGCCGTTTACAGTGAATGTGACTGACCCTGGGAACTGTGGATATTTAGCGTCGTTGAATGGATGTGTTCCGGCACTTACAAACGCGGTTAGCGTGGCTGTGCCATTATGATTATCCGTAGCTGTCAAATTAATAGTTGGTGGGGTATCACTACAGCTATGAACATCGTCTGACGCGGAAGTATTTGTACTGCTGTTTGCCGCTCCGCTGCCGGGTGGGTAAAACGTGTCTATAGAATAGGTGTTTGGTGCGGCTGTTCCGCCCAATGTTTGTTTAGCGGTGTCAGGGGTACAGTTAGTTGCAAGTTTGTTAGATACTTTGTCTATCGTCTCCGTTTTGTTGCTTACACCTTTGGCTTTGTACCAAGACGGGTAAATTTCGGTAGCGGGCGAGGGTTCTACAGAACCAATTCCTACATGGCTGCGAATTACGTAAGCGGGCAAGTGTTGAATATCGGACGGTTCCGTCCAGTTAACCGGAGTTTGGCCATCGTGAGCGGCCCTCATCCAACCCTGCCATATTGGCTGAGTCATGTTTTCCATAGTTCCGGACATTACTTTTTGCCTGGTGTGATAGCCGACCCACACACCTGCTGCGTACTTGGTAGAAAATCCCATCATCCAACCATCTTTTCCTTCGGCAGTCGTTCCGGTTTTCATTGCAAAATTCCAGCCGTTGTAGCGCTGTGGTTTGCGTCCCGCAGGGAAGTAGCTAGCATTTGGGTCGGACATCATATTGCCAACAATGTACGCCGCGTCTTGGCGAACAACTTGCTTGCCCTTTGGCTGCTGCCAATTGTAAATAGTTTTATTGCCGGCATCTTGAATCTTAAGAATGTACTCCTGGTCTACATATTTGCCCTCGCGGGAAATAGTAGCATAACCATTGACGTGTTCGTCCAAGTGTAAGTAGGCCCCGTCACCAATACCCGCGGCAGCATAACAGGCTGTCTCATCTTTGCTAGTAGCCGTGCTTACATCCACACCATTGTTGTAACATTTATAGCCACTCTTAAGCCCCATGGATTCGGCAGTTTTAATAGTTTTATCAACACCGTTAATTAAGATTGCTTTAACAGCAGGAACGTTGCGTGAACCTCCTAGGCCGTACCGGAGAGTAACTGGCCCAGGATAGCGGAAATCGTAGTCTTCTAGGCAGTTTCCCTGGCCTTTTGGAGGCGGTAAACCTTTGTTCGTGCAAGTATAGCCCGGCAATGCTTGTTGGACGTCGTAAAGAACTGAACCCGCCCCAGCGTTTGTGCTGTTATCGATCAAAGAAGTGTAGTCATATGGCTTAAAGCTGGAGCCAGGAGGCAGGGGAGTTTGAGCATAATTAAGCTGTCCAAATTCTGGGTTGTTAAAGTCTACGCCTCCGACAAGCGCTACCATTTGGCCGGTTTTAACATCTTCGGCTGCGAATGCGGCGTTATCTCCACCCTGGTTTTTTATCTGTCTTAAGCCTTTTTGGACGTTTTGTTCCGCAAGGTCCTGCAGGTGTGCGTCCATGGTTGTTATAACTTTCCAGCCACCAATTTTTGCGGAGTTATTGCCACCGCTTGGTACAAACTTTGTCTGGAGTTCTTTTTTGGCAGCTAGTACAAAGTAAGGCGATTTTATGCCGGCGTATTTAGTTTGTTGCGGCTGAACTTCTGCTAAGACGTCAACTTTTTTAGCTGCTTCTGCTTCGGATTTGCTTATTTTTCCAGTGGTTACCAAAGAATCAAGGACGTAATTATAGCGCTCTATAAATCCTTTTTTGTCGAAATAGTCCTTATTGTACGGAGAGTAAACAGACGGCGATTTAGGGATTACTGCCAGCATGGCCGATTCTGCCAAAGTCAAATCCTTGGCACTTTTGTGGAAGTAGTCCGACGAAGCTGCTTGCACACCGTAATCCACACCGCCATAAGGCGCGGCATTTAAGTACCCGGTTAATATATCGTTTTTACTATAGGTGCGTTCTACTTCAACGGCTAGGATTAACTCTTTAGCTTTGCGAGTAAACGTTCGCTGCTGTACCCAGTCCTGGTCGAGCTTTACTAGCTGCTGAGTTATAGTTGATCCGCCTTGAGTACCGCCACGGTGAGCAAGGTCATTATAGGCTGCTCTAAAAATACCTCTCATATCGAATCCACGGTGCTTGTAAAAATCGCGATCTTCTACGGCAACCGTTGCATCCTTTACATAGTGGGATATGTTGTCGCTGGTTACTGGTACGCGCTTTACGGCGTTATAGTCCTGGAATAATAGAGTTTGACCGGTTCTGTCATAAAAGCTAATACTGCCGCCCAGATTACTGCCAGATATGCTAATGTTGGGCAAATCTTTTCTAAAGTAAGCAAAAATACCAAGCGTAAGAATAAAAAAGCCCAAAATCCCTAAGCCCAAAAGTTTAAGCGCCATAATACGTCCGTCGCGGCTAAACCAATATGCGTATAAGCGCTTGGGATGCATCTTCCAGAAAAACCTTTTAACGCGAGACTTTGGTAATCCGCGCATGCGCTGTACTTTGCGGTAAGCCTTTGCTTCTTTTAGTGCGGCAACTCGGCCGCCTAGCGAGCGATTAACCTTGATAACACGGCCGCTACTAGTAGTAACTTGGCTTTTGCCGCCTAAACCTAAGCCCTTCTTGCCTGGTAACTTCTTCATAATTAGTTAAACACCTTATTCCTCAATCTAGGGTTCATTATACCAAAACTAAAAACTAAGCACTATAGCGATTCCAGCACACCTGTTATTTACGTAAAAGCGCGAAAATCCTATATACTAAAAGTTATTATAATTAAACATCTAAGAACAAGCTAAAAATGAATTTAAGCGAAGACCTGGCCTGGCGCGGCCTAATAAAAGACAAAACGTTCGATGATATTAAATGGCTGGATAATCCTAGGACTTTTTATTTAGGCACAGACCCCTCTAGCGACAGTCTAACCATCGGTAATCTGGCCGTTATAATACTGGCGCGGCGTTTGGCGGCGGCTGGCTGGAAAGCAGTTTTGTTGGTAGGCGGAGCCACCATGTTAATTGGCGATCCCGGCGGTAAAGATGAAGAGCGCACTCTAAAATCGAAAGAAGAAATAGATAACAACCTTGATTCTCTGCAAGAGCAACTTCAAAAGTTATTTGCCGGGCAGCAGTTTGAATTGGTTAATAATTACGACTGGCTGGCGGAATACAAGTATTTAGATTTTTTGCGCGACGTTGGCAAACACTTTTCTATGAGCGAACTAATGCAGCGCGATTTTGTGTCGGCGCGGATGGGAGAAGAAGGTAGCGGGATAAGCTACGCCGAATTTAGCTATTCGCTTTTGCAGGGTTACGATTTTTGGTGGTTGTATAAAAATAAGGGAGTGTGTTTGCAAATTGGCGCATCCGACCAGTGGGGCAATATGCTTTCTGGCGTTCCTCTGATACGCAAAAAAGAGGGCCAGACTGTTCATGCCATGAGCATGCCGCTGGTTATAAATAAGTCTACAGGCAAAAAATTTGGCAAAAGCGAAGAGGGTGCCATTTGGCTTGATCCGGCCAAAACCACACCAACGCAGTTTTACCAATTTTGGATTAATGCTAGCGATACAGAGGTAGAAGATTACCTAAAAATCTTTACCATGCTTGGGCGGGAAGAGATCGAGCAGCTAATGGCCGAACATTCCAGCGATCCCGGTCAGCGCAAAGCTCAAAACAAACTGGCCCAAGAAGTTACGCTGTTGGTCCACGGCCAGCAACAGGCCCAAAAAGCCGCGGCCGTTACCAGATACTTAACTAGTCAAGTATCTATCGGGCATGCGTCGGAAGAAGAACTGGAACTTATTAGGCAAGAAATTCCGTCTGTTAAAGCAAGCGCCGAAACTGGTTTAATATCGGTGCTGGTTAGTGCGGGGCTGGCGGCATCTAACAGCGAAGCCCGCCGTTTAGTCGAAAGTTCGGCCATATATATAAATAACCAAACCGCCAGGCATGATTCGCTGCAAGAGAGTGATTTTAAAAACGGGCGCCTGCTAATCCGCCGCGGCAAAGCGTTTAAAGATAGCGCGCTAATAGAGAAATAAAGTAAACCTTAAGGAGTTGTATGGAAAGACCAGGTATTAAACCAAAAGAGAGTAGTGATAAATCGAATCGTATAGCAGATATTATAAGAACTATAAGAGAGATAGCTGGCGCGACTGGAGAGGCATCTTATTACGGCGAGGGATTAAACGTTTTCCCACAAGCAAAAACACCAAATTATAATGAGGAACCGAGCCATGACGCAAACTGAATCCACAAAAAAAGCGACTAAAAAAGCCGATCAATACGATGACCCGACATTTAACTACCAGGACTACTGGGCCGGCCGCGACTACGAGCATGCGGCCGAAGAAATGGCGATTCGGCGTTTACTGCGCGGCAAACGTTTTAAAAATGCCGTGGATGTGGGCGGCGGTTACGGACGCTTGAGTTTGTATTTAACTAATTTTGCCGATCATGTTACCTTGGCCGAACCAAGCCAGCAGCAGCTGGACATTGCCAAAGTTTACCTAAAAGATGCGCCGAATGTGCAAAGCAAGCTTTTGCAGGCGGCCGACCTTAAAATGGCTGATGCGTCCGCCGATCTTGTGTTGGTGGTGCGGGTTTTGCACCATTTGCCAGACCCAAGCGCGGAATTCGCAGAAATTGCCCGGGTTTTGCAGCCGGGGGGGACTTTTATATTAGAATTCGCCAATGACGCCCACTTTTTGAACCGATTGCGCTACGCCGCGCGCGGCAAAAAGGTGCCGATTAAACCGGTAGATATAAGAAGCGAGCAGAACAAAAATCCTGACGAAGTAGCTTTTGTGAACCACCATCCTAAATCGATAATCAAAATGCTGGGCGACGCCGGATTCGAGCTAGAGGCAACCTTGAGCGGATCCAATCTGCGATCGCCAACGCTCAAAAAAGTTCTGGGCAAAAAGCCCCTGCTAGCTGCCGAAAAAGTCCTGCAGCCAATGCTGGCGTCTGTTTATTTTGGCCCAAGCATCTGGCTGAAACTAAAGAAAAGCTAAAAGCTAAGAGTCCACAGCCAAGAGCCAGGATTTAATAAATTAAGAATTAGTAATAAAATGGACGTACTCAAATAGATCGTAGACAATCGCGTCTCGTAGAATAGGTTTGTAAC
>CAZUXR010000004.1:0-50592 GCA_964624785.1 uncultured Candidatus Saccharibacteria bacterium | reverse complement strand
ATTGAACCAGACGCTGGAATTTGCATATCCTTCGGTGGGAATTGTGGGGGAGCTATGTGGATTTGCGAATAGTGGTTGGCCTCCAACTGACCATGAATTCCACCATGGGAACTGGTGGTAGTGCACTATACTAATGCGTGCTGCTTCGTAATTTTGTGCAAAATAGTCCCAATCTTCCCCCTGAAATATGCCATGACGTTGCAGTAGACTAAACTTAAAGACATAGATCACGACAGGCAAACTCAAAGATATGATAATTGCTATCTTACGGAATGTAGCGCGGTTAAGACTGGGCGTGATTACTGTTTTCATATATTGATAATATTACTTAAGTATTCTACATTATAGGTAGCATAAAGCCGTCACCATATTCAGGATTGCCATCAACATACTCTGCCAGTTACACTGAACGATATGAAGCTTAGCGGGCAACACCGTACCTATATATTGATGTTCGCATTGGCGGCACTATATTTATTTACACGATTGTATCATTTGCTAGACATACCTATATTTACAGATGAATCGATATATATTCGCTGGGCACAGATATTTAGTAATGATACCCACCAGATGTTTATCTCGCTGACGGATGGTAAGCAGCCTTTATTTGTGTGGCTTGCTGCACCGTTCCTGAATGTATTTGGCGACCCACTACTTGGTGCGCGTTCTCTTTCAGTAGTAGCTGGGATGTTCACTGCAGTAGGTATTTATTTTGTCGCTCGGGAGCTGTTTGAAGCAAAAAGGATCGCTATATTCGCCACAGCGCTGTACGTGCTTTGCCCATTTACTATGCTTTATGACAAACTAGCGCTTTATGATTCTCTTCTGACGGCGCTCGCCGTTTGGGCACTGTATTTTGAAGTAAGACTGGTGCGTCGTTTGAACGCTCGTGCAGCGCTCGGCGCTGCTATATTTATAAGTGCTGGTTTGCTGACTAAATCAAGCGCGTTCTTCTTCCTGTACTTATTCCCAGGATCACTACTTCTGTTTAACTTTAAAAAGCGAGGGCGTCATCAGCGTTTAATGCGTTGGGGGCTACTTGCTAGTACGGTTACAATTATTTCTTTTGCTAGCTACTCTATTCTTAGGCTTTCGCCTAACTTTCATTTCATAGCCGACAAAAATCACATATTCGTCTACCCTTTTAGTGAATGGATCCACCATCCATTTATGTACTTATTTAGTAATTTACGTATGATGATTGGCTTTTTGGTCTCCTACCTCACCCTGCCAATATTGACTCTTGTTCTGTTTAGTTTTGTTGTTGAGCGACAATATCTAAAACAAAAACTCCTGCTGGCCTTGTGGTTTTTGATGCCATTTTCGGCGCTTGCATTATTTGGTAAAGTTATTTTTCCGCGGTATATTTTATTTATGACTATGCCGCTGCTCGTGCTGGCGGCCTATGGTGCTATGTATATTGCGGGACACTTTAAGAAGACCTACATTACCGTAGCCGTCTGTGCCACTGCATTACTGCTTATGGCACACAAGGACTACACAATACTTACTAACTTTGGTGAGGCCAGACTACCCCAAGTAGATCGTAGTCAATTTATCGCTGGATATGCGTCGGGTGTTGGGGTTAGCCGCACTGTTGATTTCTTGCGTGCTAAATCCCTAAACCAACAAATTTATGTGGGTACGCAGGGGACCTTCGGACTTATGCCATACGCACTAAAAGATTATTTTAATGGTAATACCAATATTATCATTGATGGCTACTACCCATTAGAAGAAACGCCCCCGGTTCAACTTTTGGAGCGCGCAAAGATCATGCCAACTTACTTTGTATTTTATGCGCCTTGCCCAACATGCCTGCCTGCCGGTCTTGCGCCCACCCAATGGCGACCATATCTTAAACAACTATTTCAAATCGAACGCCTAGAAAAGAATACGTATTACTCTCTGTACGAATTTATCCCACCCAACAATAAGCCTACTTAATTAAGGGGCAGGTATGCCTAGTGACTCCCAGTAGGTACTCCAACCGCCACCATTGCCTGCGTACCAGTAGTGTTGCAGGTCACCAGCGGGGCCCTTGGATGCGATATCGAGTCGCCCCGGCCCCCATGTGCTAACGGAAGGGGCAGAATCTAGTACGCCAGTAAAGCGTGCCCAGTCATGCCAACCACCCGCACGCACGTCATACCACTTGTGCCATAGCACCCCATCGCTACCGCGTCCTAATACATCTATGCGCCCGTCACCCCAACTGACCGCGCCCGGAGCATACGTAAGGCTAACATTTCCCGCAGGTTTACCTAAAGACTCCCACGACTTCCAACCACCTGCTACACTGGAATACCAGTAGTGTTGCAGGTCGCCAGCGGGGCCAATTGAGAAGAGATCGAGTCGATCGGGAGCCCACGAGGCAATTGTAGGCGCAGAGTTTAGTACTCCAGCGTAATGAACCCATGGTTGCCAACCACCTACTCGCACGTCGTACCATTTTTGCCACAATTCACCATCGCTACCCCGTCCAAAGATATCTATGCGCCCGTCACCCCAACTGACCGCGCCCGGAGCCGAAACTAGTTTTACGCTGGCTGAGGGTTGACCAAGTGACTCCCAGGCTTGCCAGGAACCACTACCATACCAGTAGTGTTGCAGGTCACCAGCAGCTGTTGTGGCAAAGATATCTAAACGCCCAACACCCCATGTAGTAACGGCAGGCGCAGAAGATAATGTGCCGCCGAGTTTAGCCCATGGTTGCCACTGGCCTGATGAGGGATCGTACCATTTTTGCCACAATGCTCCATCAGCACCTCTACCAAAGGTATCGATTCTGCCACCCCCCCAACTTATTGTTGCCGGGCTGTCAACTAGCCTAACTGGGCCGAAAGGCCATCCAAACCATTTATAATACAAATACCAAAAGTTACGATTACCGTAGGCAGAACAGTTATCGCCTGAGCCGTTTAAGTTACTCAAAGCGGATGCGTTCGGCTGATAGGGAGTATAGTTATATAACCCAGCCGTTGTTTGATTCTGAATATATATGTCAGATCCTCCACATGAGTCTATAGGGCTATATTGAACATAATTGTTTCTTCCTGCTCTGTAGCTGAACAAAGTGGGCTTAAGTGCGTAAAGTTTAAATTGTCTAGCAGCATTATATACCTGGTTAAAGAAGCCATAGTATTCAGCATCGCAAGGTGCAGTATCGGGACAACCATAACCAGTAGCGCTTTTGTACTGTGTATCCCAAGGCCAGTCATCCGTAACTAGAGATTGTTCTTTTTCGAGCAAAACAACTAGAACTTTAGGACTGATCCCACAACTTTGGGCAACATCGTAAATGATTTCAGCACTTGATTTATTGCCCCCATTGTAGGTATTGCATAAACCATTCTCGGACGCTAGGCTTTGTGTATCCTGACGATAATCCTTCAGACAAGTAAATGGAGCTGGGTGACCTTTACTAGCACTGTATGCGGCGCGGGTTGTTCCATTATAAGGCTGAGTACCGTTGGTGTCGCAGACCGGGACTTTGCTATTAAGGAAGGCTTGTATGCCTGCCGTATCGAGAGTGTTCGCATTAAAGAAAACGCCATCGTCCATAATGCGTCCAGCTTGAAATTCTGACCCTGATATGGCTGACGCCGTCGAGCCAAACAGACTTGCAATTATCGATATAGTTAGTGATAAAAATATATATTTTTTATACATTAATTTACCGCCAGTGTTTTTGGAGCTGACGTGCCGGAAGCTGTAGCAGAAGAGTAACTAAGTGTTACGCTCCACTGGCCCTTCTCGGAGAACTCGCCATTACCCACAGTAATGGCAGGGCAGGCTACCGATTGGGCATTAGAAATCCCAGTAGAATGTTTCGAAAACGAAGCAGTACCCTTGGTGAATGTAAAGGTGCATACACCGCCATCTTCAAAGATATTACTCACGAAACCACCAGCTTCAATTTTCTCGCCCTGTTCGCTTGCGTATGTTATTGTTGGCGTAATTAATTTTTTACTGCCGTTATTTTGTGCGGGCTTGGTCTCTTCTTCAACAATGCGCTGCTTGTTATCGCTAGCCCGCTGCGCATCCTCTTTTGTCGGTGGCTCATAGTTGATCTTATCCTCCCCAGCCGTATTACTATTTGCTGTATTATTATTTTTATGTTGATAAAAAACGTAGCCTGTGCCGAGTAAAATCAATACGCATAACGGAGCGACCAGTAATTTTTTTTTGTTTGAGAATTGTTTATTTATTTTACGCATAACATGTACTTTAATATTATCAAAACATAATAACTTTGTCACGCATAGTTACTTGTGCAAGTACGTCTAGTCGGCTACTCTTGTGAGTAACATGTTTAGAAGCATACGTAACTTGCAGGTTAAGAATATTGTGAGCAAAGACCCTCTATTAGCAACCTTGCTGTTACTGTCTGGCGCCTACTTCTTTCTTTACTACATCACTGATCCTGCCCGTCCAGCGGATATGTTCTCATGGCTCGGGTTCAATGATGCTGCCATGTACCCAAAGGGTTGGTTTGGTTACTACGACCAGGGTCAGTATCTACGCCTAGCGCATACGTTGGCAGATTTTAACTTTAGCCAACTACACCAAACTTATACGTATGGGGTAGGGTATCCCTTGGTCGCAGTACCCTTCATTTGGCTCGGTTTCGATAAAGATCCTTTTGTATTTTTCAACATAGCCGTCTTTCTCTTTGCGACATATGCTATTTATAAATCGGGGCGACGCTTTATATCGCCATTGGGAGGTTTTCTAGCGGGCTTTGGTCTTGTTTTTGCGAGTCCACTATTGCATTATGTTGATCAGCCGTGGAATAGTACGATCTGCTTATTGGCAATGTCAATAATGTTGCTCATTGCCAGCAGTCGCAAAGTGACAAGGTGGCACGCCTTGGCTGTTGGTTTTATGGTCGGGTGGGTTTTTGCTGCACGCTACATCGATGTTATTTGGGTTGGGTTAATAGCTCTTGCTAGCTTGTATAGGGGTAGCCTTAAGCAACTTATGAAATTGGTTTTATATATGGCTATTGGCCTTATTCTGTGGCTGGCGCCCGTCCTATATTCGCATTATAGAATTTTCGGATCTCCGCTAAGAACTCCTTACGTAAACCATATTGGAGGTGTTGGTGGCGGGAGCGATCAACAAGCCAGCGCCTACAAGTTAAACCGTGCTCCTAATGCCGCACTTGGTATGTTTGTTGGTCCTCGTGTAGCGGGTTATCCAGATACGGACAGGGGACTGCTTAATGATATGTTCTGGATCCTTGCAGCGATACCAGGGGTATTATTATTGATAAAACGAAAGCACCGAGTGTTTTTCACAACTTTTCTAATAGCAACAATTATTGCCTTTATATTTTACCTCTCTTTTCGCGCTAGCACACCGTACTCAATCAAATATGGCGTATTCCATTACTTTAAAATGTTTTGGCCGGGACTTATACTTTGCGCAGTGGCCTTCTTTGACTATCTGTATGGCTATATAAAACAGCAATCCAGCCCTAATCTCGGGCGGCGGCATAAAAGCGTTGCGCTTGAGGATTTGGCGAATGAATAGGCGTAGACTTACGATGAAATCGGCGCCAGCGCATCTAAATTGCTAGAAAATTGGTATAGTATTAATTAATAATCGAGAAAGGGTAGTAGTGAATAAAGTTGAATATCTCACTATGGAAGAGCGTGAGCGAAGTTACTGGTGGCACCTTGGACGCTTAAGGATTATCCGAAGCTACATAAAGAGAGCTAAAGGTAACAAGAAAAAATTTAAAATCCTAAACATTGGTTGTGGCACCGGTGGCACTATTGACATGTTGGAGTCTTTTGGGGTTACCGACAATGTCGATATATCTGCCGAAGCCATTAAGCTCATGAAGCAAAATGGCTACACTCGTCTTACAAAAGTTAGCGGTAACATACTGCCGTTCAAGGCTAAGTCTTACGATATGGTAGGTGCCTTTGACGTGCTCGAGCACATTGAAGATCAGGTAGAAGCCCTTAAGGAATGGAACCGCGTTATTAAAGACGACGGCCGAGTCGTAATTACCGTACCAGCTTATCAATGGCTGTGGACAGACCATGATGTCTCCCTACACCACAAGCGTCGCTACACTACTAAGCTTCTCGCTGAGGCTGCTAAAGAAGCCGGTCTGACTCCTGTTAAGAAGTCTTACGCGATTGTCTTCTCTCTACCGCTGGTAGTGGGATTTCGCTTTCTTAATAAAGCTCTGGGTCGTAAAACCGACTCAGAAACGTCATACGTGGACGTGCCTAATTGGGTTAACGCGATTTTTACAAATTTGCTTTACCTTGAAGCTAAAATGCACGGAGTAGTTCGATTCCCTGCTGGCACTTCTGTTGTTGGCGTTTTTCGGAAAGCCGACTAATGCTTAAAAAGCTCAGGTCTAATCGAATAACTCGATTTATAATTGTAGGTACCTGCAACGCTGCTATTAGTTTTGGTTTGCTTAATTTGGCTTACTACAGCTTTCATCGGTCAAAAATTATGGCTAGTATTATTTCAACGACTTGCGCCTTAATATTTAGCTTTATTATGAACCGCAACTTTGTGTTTGCCGACAAGTCAAAAAAAGCTCACCAGCAAGCACCGGCTTTCATACTGGTAACAATCAGCGGCAGCTTTATAATACTCAATCTTGTCTATATTCTTTCACTAAAAATTCTGAATGGTCACGAAGGACTGTTTATTGAGCCGGTTAAGGTGTTAACAAGTGTTGTTTTGAGTAAAAGTTTTATTGAAATTAATGTTAGTACAGTGGCGGGGGCTGTTGTAGCACTATTTTGGAACTATAATGGCTATAAATGGTTTGTTTTTAAAGGAAGTAAAAAAGATGCTAGCGAAGAAGTCACCCTCACAGCCTGAGCTAACAATACTAATACCTGCTTACAACGAAGAAAGGCGTATTGGTAAAACTCTAGATGAACTGGCTTTTTTCCTAAAAAATGAAAAACTATTTAAGAAGATGCCAGTAGAGGTCATAGTTGTGTCGGCTGATAGTCCAGACAAAACACACAAAATAGTGCAGGATAAAAAGAAAAAGTTTACTAATCTAACCCTCCTTAAACCTGGCGCCAAAGCTGGCAAGGGGCGTGACGTTCAGTACGGTATGCTTCGCGCCAAAGGCAAGGTAATTATTTTTATGGACGCCGATTTAGCCACACCCCTAAAACACTTGCCCAAGTTTTATAATGCCTACGAAAAGGGCTCTGACGTAGTAATAGCTACTAGAAATTTGCTCAAACACCACCCTCATTACGTAAGACGTCTGGTTTCTAACGGCGGTAACCTTCTGTTTAGGCTGGCTGGCGGAGTTTGGGTTGAAGATTCGCAGTGTGGCTTTAAGATGTTTTCTCACGAAGCGGCTCAAACATGCTTCTCTAGGCTAACGATCTTAGGTTGGGGCTTTGATATGGAGGTCCTAGCAATCGCTAAAGCTAATAAGCTAAAGATGAAGAGCTATAGGGTAAATGACTGGGTCGCCGTGCCCGAAGGCACGTTCGTAGAAGGAATGATAAGCAACTCTATAAAATCTCTTAAAGAGCTAGCTCATATTTTCTATAATAGAGTTCGTGGCATCTACAAAATAAGATAGTTGGCTTAAAGTCGGAATAGGCTATATCTTTTATCGTCGTATAGTTTTCGCGTTGTATTATGGGATATTTGTTGTAATAGTGGTGAATTCGAAGAGAGCTGCTTATCTACTAATATATAAGATATGTTTAGTTTTTTTAGTTTTGCAACGTCATTAGATTCGAAATCAGTAAAATCTGCATAGGTTTGCTTGTAGTTTGGAGGCTCGTATCCGCTGTACCCGTTGAAGATGTTCTTGTTGTGATAGCCGGCCCACAATACATCTTCGCTTCTCGCAACAGGGAACGGTGCCCCTGGGTAGTCACTATTGGAACGAAGGATAATAATGTTGTCAACTTGAGAACTATTGTGAATGTATCGGTAGACACTTGGAACGCCTCTATGTTCTGTGTATGCCGCCGAGTTAATACTAAACTGATGAATAGGCATTAACTCAAAAAATATCAAGAAGTACAGCATAGATATAAAAATATAACGTACATGTTTACGGCGGTATTGAAATAGTGGCGCTCCTATCGCCAAAATGCTACATAGTGCAAACAGAACTATGATGCTTGCTCGACCTATAGCTCTTATGAATGAGAGCTGAGGCAAGAATTTATCGATCAGTATGTATGGCAGTGCTATTCCAAACTTGGTTTGAGACCCTGGGATGTTATGTAATGACGAGGCTCCCAGTTTAAGCAACGGCCCGAGTGAAACGATAAAACCAACCAAAGCTATTACTAAGAAAATGTATAGTAGTTTTACTTCTTGTCGACCAACGCGTTTACGACCGTAGGCCGTGAGACAGAGCACGGTAATAGCAATAATCATAATGTATAGTGTTAGCCCATGGTACGATGAGCTATCGGGATTGTAGCCGTTTATTTTAGCTGTCGGAGCGTGTTGATAATATAAGCGACCGCCAAGAGTGTCATTAAATGGTAATACGTAATCCTTTAGACTAGCGGAATACATAGACTGATCATTTATAGAAAAAGTGGCCTTGTTGATTTTTGAAAATCGTATATATTCTTTAGCCAGCGGAAAGGTGGTTGCGACGGCTAGTATTGTGGTTGCCATTAATAATAATATTTTGCGACGATCAAAACTCTTAATGAAAAAAAGCCCAAGTAGCAGCGGGAAGATAACAATCAGACCGAATACCATTTGATACCATGATGCGTAGAACAGAAAGACCATAGCAATAAATGAAGCTATTAGGTAACGTTTTTTGATTTGTTTGTTATCGATAAATTCTAACAACAGCAAAATAATAAGAGGTAAATAGAATATGCTTTGACTTTGTAGGTGACTAATGGCGACTATTTTTATAGGCGCGAATTCAAAAATTAATGCTGAGCCCAGAGAAAACAATTCATTACCCTTGCTTAGGCGTTTAGCAAGCAGATACATAAAAATACCACTAAAGAAGAAGCTGACTATCGTCCAAACATTGTTATAGAGAATTGGGTTATCCGTAACTACTCTTAAGGGGAGGGTAAGTAAACCAGCGGATAGCTGAGTTTCGGAGAAAAGCATGCTGTCTTTATTCGGGAAATAAATGTTGCCATCCGAATAATTAGGACAGTTTTGATGAAGAATGCAGTTTTGATCACGAGCAAGTGTCCAAGCATTGAACATTACATCGCCACCGTCACTATACGTCGCGACTCTTGTAATGAGCGGTCCGAAGTAGATTGCTGTTGCCAATGTGATTAGTACAAAGCCAATCCAATTTTTTCGCCCAAAAACCCTCATATTATTACCAGCGGTTTTTGCTTGTTTTTTGAGTTTTCCTAGAAAGTTATCTAGTGAAGACATTAAACCTGATTATTTCCCAGATGGCTTTTATGCCGTCTTTTAAGCCAATTTTTTTGCCTTCTTCTTTGCTGCGGCCGTAATAACTAATGCCGATTTCGTAAACGCGGGCTTTACTTTTTGCAATGCGAGCGGTAATTTCTGGCTCAAAACCAAAGCGCTGAGCTTTAAGATCTTGCGCCAAGCTCCTCGCTAAGTCGCCGCGCATCATTTTATAGCAAGTTTCCATGTCGGTTAAATTTAAGCCAGTAAATATATTAGAAAGAGTGGTTAAAAATTTATTGGCGACCTGGTTGCGGTAGTAAATTATGCGATGCGGTTCGCCGCCGATAAACCGGGAACCATATACAACGTCGGCTTGACCGCGCTCTATGGGGTAAAGAAGACGTTTGTATTCTTGGGGATCGTATTCTAGATCGGCATCCTGGACTACAATCACATCGCCGGTAGACTCGAGTATTCCGCGCTTTAAGGCTGCGCCTTTGCCTTGGTTGTGAGGCTGGAATATTAATTTAATGGTTTTGTCTTTTTTTGCTCGAGCGGTAAGGATGTCTCTTGTTCCGTCTTTAGAACCATCATCCACGACTACAATTTCTTTTTGGGTTGACCCCAGGTTGACATGCTGGACTTCGTCCAGGATTTTATTAATGGTCGCCTTCTCGTTATAGCAAGGCATTATTACAGACAATTTCTTAGTTTTACTCATGATACCTAGAGGTTATGCTACCATATCTGGAGTATGGTTGACTACACAAAGCAGAAGATAATTCGTCTTCTGGAAATTGATTTTATAAGATTTTGCATTGTTGGCGGCACCGGCTTTGTAATAAATTTTTCCCTTCTTACATTGCTACACAAATATTTAGGCCTGTATATTTTCTTTGCTCAGCTGATAGGGGCGGAAATTGCACTATTTTCTAATTTTTTACTGCACCATCACTGGACTTATAAGCGCAATAAAGTAAATAAAACGATACTGAGCTTGGTTATACAGTTCCATGCTACGTCCTGGGCTGCAGTGTTGGGTAGCGCACTAATGGTTACTTTTTTTGTGCGTGTGCTTAGTCTTACCAATCTTTTAGCGTTGGCGGTTAGTTCCATTATCGCGTTGTTTTGGAACTTTTTCTGGTCTAAGTTTGTGGTCTGGAAGGATGTTAGTAAGACCGATATCGATAAGATCGTTGGGTAATCAAAAAGGAGAACAGTCTTTGGGTAAAAGAATTTTAGTAACTGGAGGGGCTGGTTTTATTGGGTCTCATTTATGTAAACGATTATTAGACGAGGGCAATGAGGTACTTTGCATCGATAATTTCTTTACCGGTAGGCGAAGTAATATTCATGGGCTGTTGGACAATAAAAATTTTGAACTAATGCGTCACGATGTGACGGTTCCGTTTTATGTGGAAGTCGACCAGATTTATAACCTGGCTTGCCCGGCATCACCGATTCATTACCAATTTGACCCGATTCAAACCACCAAGACTAGCGTGCATGGCGCAATTAATATGTTAGGCTTGGCCAAGCGTTTAAAGGTCCCGATTCTGCAAGCATCTACAAGTGAAGTGTATGGCGACCCTGACGTGCACCCGCAACCTGAAAGTTACTGGGGCAAAGTTAACCCAGTAGGGATAAGGTCTTGTTACGATGAAGGCAAACGTTGCGCCGAAACGCTTTTTTTGACTATTACCGACAGGCCAAATTGCCTATAAGAGTAATCCGCATCTTTAATACGTATGGCCCAAACATGCACCCACAGGACGGAAGAGTTGTTTCAAACTTCATAGTTCAGGCGCTCAACAATGAGGACATAACTATTTACGGCGATGGATCGCAAACTCGGAGCTTTCAGTACGTGGACGATCTAGTAGAAGGCATGGTGCGAATGATGAATAATAAGAGTGATTTTGTTGGGCCGGTAAATATTGGCAACCCAAACGAGTTTACAATCAAGCAACTTGCCGAAAAAGTTATATCAATAATCCCAGACACAAAAAGCAAAATTGTTTACAAGGATTTACCGCAAGACGATCCAAAGCAACGCCAGCCAGACATAAGCCTAGCAAAAGAAAAACTAAACTGGGAGCCAAGTATCCAACTAGATACCGGCCTAGTTAAGACTATTGATTATTTTCGCTCACTCGCAAATTAACAAAAATTTGTTCGCGAGGTGTGGTTTTTACAATGAGACAAAGGGCCATATTTGGTATGATGTAAAGTAATGATTGTAGTGATTATCGCCGGGGGCTCGGGTACTAGACTTTGGCCTTTATCTACGCCCAATTATCCTAAACACTTGCTTAGTTTGGTGGGCGATAATAGCCTTGTGCAAAATACCTACGATAGAGTAAAAGCGCTGTCTGACGATATTTTTGTGGTGTCAGAGGCTTCGCACTCTGACCATGTTTATAAGCAGCTACCAGAAATATCTAAGGATAATGTATTGGTTGAACCGGCACGGAGAGGCACAGCATCTTGTGTGATCCTCGCTTTAAGTGAGATCAAAAAAAGAAAAATTAAGGACCAGCCAGTATTATTTTTATGGGCTGACCATATAATTCGTGATCGCCGCGGCTTTATATCTTCCGCTAAACAAGCGGCGCAGTTGGCCGAAGATCATCAAAAACTTGTATTCCTGGGCATAGAGCCAAGCTACCCATCTACAGGTTTGGGCTACATACAAAAGGGCGAGCGCTTAAAAAACGGATCGAAAAATGTTTATGAACTAGTGCAATTTGTAGAGAAGCCAAATAAATCTACAGCCGAAGAGTACTTCCATAGTGGTGATTATTTGTGGAACACGGGTTATTTAACCGGAACAGTCCAAACTTTTGAAAGAAACTTGCAGACGCATTCGCCAAGACTATGGAATGACTACCAGGAATTGTTGAAAGTTAAAGATCCTAAAAAAACCTATTTAGACTTTGAAAGTGAGCCGATCGACACCGCATTATCCGAGCATGTGCCAGACGGGCTTGTCGTACCAGGTAGTTTTGATTGGGCTGACGTGGGATCATTTAAAGATCTGCACGAAATTAGCTATCAAGATGACGGAGGAAATCATCTGAAAGGCGACAACATAGAGGTAGAGAATATAACCAACAGCTATGTGCGTAATGAACAGGCCCTTCCTATAGCAGTGATTGGTCTGGATAATGTGGCCATTGTTGCCACTAATGACGGGATACTCGTAACTAATAAAAACTACGCTCAAAAAGTTGGAGAAATAAGTAAGCGCTTAAAAAGGAATAATTAATCTTGTGCCAACCTTAAGGGAATTCTTGAGTTATAACCCTGCCGAACTATCATTTGGCACCTCTGGTCTTAGGGGTCTAGTGAGTCATATGACTGATTTGGAGTGTTATATCAACGCGGCCGGATTCTTAGAATTTCTAGTAGAAACTGGTGTTGTCCCCGGAGCCGAGATTTACATAGCCGGTGATTTGCGGGACAGTACCCCGCGGATACTTACTACAATGATGGCAGCAATTTCTGACAGTGGGTTCAAGCCAGTTTATTTAGGCTTGATCCCTACTCCGGCGTTAGCATATTACGCTTTAGAGAACAGCGCACCATGCATTATGGTTACCGGCAGCCATATACCGGCTGATCGTAATGGGATTAAATTCTATAAAACTGGCGGGGAAGTATTAAAAGCGGACGAAAAGTCTATAAAGCGTAATGTGACGCAAAAACGTAGGGATATTTACGAGTCGGATTCGCAAGGCAGCAAATTTACAAGCGAAGGGATGTTGGTTGATATGCCGATTCTACCAGCAGTGGAGCCAGATGCGCGCACAGCTTTTTTTGAGCGGTATAGTAAATTCTTGGGGCAGCCGCTTAGCGGCAAGCATATTATCGCTTACCAGCATTCTGCCGTGGGCAGGGATTTGTTGTGTGGTGCTTTAGAGGAGCTTGGCGCTAAAGTTACTGCCGTAGGACGGTCTGACGTATTTATACCTATAGATACGGAGAATGTAACAAAAGAAAACAGAGCATATTTTAGAGCATTGGCTAACCAATATCCTGGTAATTTTGCGATTGTATCTACCGACGGTGACAGCGATCGACCATTTGTTGTTGACGAAAAAGGCGAGTTTTATAGAGGCGATGTGCTAGGGTGTGTTGTGGCAGAGGAGCTTGGCGCTGATTTTGCAGCACTGCCAATAAGTGCGAATGATGCCGCAGATACTTTCTGCAAAGACAAAAACATTGAGCTAGCTCACACAAAAATAGGATCCCCTTACGTTATAAGCGCTATGCAGGAAGCAGAAAAGCAATACAGTAGGGTTACGGGCTGGGAGGTTAACGGCGGGTTTTTGACAAGTTCTAGCATAGATTTTGCGGGGGTGACGCTTAATAAATTGCCTACGCGTGATGCGTTCCTGCCTATATTTGTGGTTCTTGTTGCAGCAGCGAAAAGCGGGCAAAGCTTGTCAGGGCTCTTTGGCAAATTGCCAAAACGTTATACGGGCGGTGGGCTGATTGATGATATTCCGTTGGATAAAATAGCTCATTTTAAAGAACTTTGCGGGAACGAACAAATTATTAAAGTGATAAAACAGACGTTTAATGGTACGCCCCTGGGGGTGGCGGAACGAGTAGATTTAACAGATGGTTTGCGGCTAATATTTGAGTCTGGGGAGGTTATACATTTGCGTCCGTCCGGCAACGCCCCGCAATTTAGAGTATATACAAATGCGGATTCGCAGGAACGGGCGGATGAGCTTTCGGAAGAGGCCATTAAAACAGACGGCTATATAGAGAAGCTCTTGGCCTTCCTGTAGCTTTGCGGATTGTTAAGTATGGATAAAACTAAAGAAAAACTATTAGTAGAATTACTTGCTGGTCTTAAGCCGGGCTTTTTGCCATACGATGTTTTTGTTCAGATTGCTAGACTTGTAGCCTTGCCGATTATTGAATTTGTCCCGCTACGTATTAATGGTACCGGGAAAGTAGAAATACTCCTGCTCCATCGCGGCAAAGACGATCCTATTTGGCCCGACGCTTGGCACGTACCTGGTACCGTAATTAGAGCGACCGATAACGAGGGTAAAATATACATGGCATTTGATCGAATTTTGAAGGACGAACTTGGTGGGACCGAGACAGGCGATCCATATTATGTAGGCAGCATACTGCATAAAAGCAAAAGAGGCACAGAACAGGCGCAAGTGTTTTGGGTTGAAATTTTGGGCGAACCAAATGAGGGCAAATTTTACTCGGCAGATAAATTGCCAAACAGCTTAATTAAATCGCAAATTAGTTTCATCTCTAAAGCTATAGATAGTTTCAAAGAGTTTAAAACCCTTGTGCTTTAAAATAAATTTGCATTCGGAGCCATTGTTAGATTTAATATTTATATAGCGTATTCTCTTTTTGGAAGGAGGGTAAAAGACACTCGTCGCTGGTAATCTGGCGGCTTTTGATGTGCCGCTAGAACCTACTCATCTACAAATTGCAGTCAATCATCCTGTACCACAAACGAGAGGAACAAGTTGTTTGCTAGAGTGAAATCGAGAGCTGCCACTTTGGTAGCTGCCGTCGTTCTGATGACCGTGATTGTTCCGGCTATCGCAGCATCCGCCGCGCAGGCATACGACAACGGCGTGATCGCAGACAAAGCCTTGTCCTACGTTGGGCAATGGGGCGGCAACGCCTGCAAGGACGCTCAGAAGCCGAATGATTCCGGTGGTGAGTGCCGTGCATTCGTTAACTGCGTCGTCTGGATGGTCTCTGGGCATACGCAGAATCTGGGGGGTAGTGATTACTTTCAGCCTTTCCTGAGCGCCGGCGGTACAGAGATCGCAGATATCAATTCCTTGGTCAAGGGCGATATCGTCCAGGTTGGCCAGGGGACGCACACATTCATCATCGTTCGTAGGGTGAGTGGCAGTACTTTCAATGTGGTTGATTCTAACCACATCGATAAAAACGAAATGGTGATGAACTACGACCGTACCTTCTCGCTAAGCTCTACTACAAGAGCTTTTCGTATGGGTACGGTTGGGCAGTCGAGCGGGGGTGCGGGGACTCTCTACTTCGTCAAGACGCGGAATACCGGGTCCGGGAAGGTCGAAGTTCACTCGGCTACGCCATCGACTGGGTATCAGAACGGTCAGCACAATGCGACCTGGTTCTCTACGGGGGATCAGAACAACGGCTGGTTCCAGGTAGTTAACGGGAATCTCTACTTCATCAAGACCAAGAACACCGGTTCTGGCAGGGTGGAGGTTCATTCTGCTACGGCCAGTTCGGGTTATCAGGATGGGGTTCACTTCGCGAGTGGCTTCTCGACATGGGATGCCGGTAACGGCTGGTTCCAGATGGACGACGTAAACAGGGACGGCCAACAGGATCTGGTGTTCATCAAGACCAAGAACACCGGCTCTGGGCGAGTTGAGTTCTTTGTCGCCGATGGCAGTCGTTCGTACGGGCAGGTTACGAGTGCCAATACGACGCCTTTTTCGCCGGCTGATGCCAGCAACGGCTGGTTCCAGGCCTGGGGGCCGGAACTCGTGTTCATCAAGACACGGAATACAGGGACGGGTCGGGTGGAATACTTCCGTTCACCTCCTGGCTATACGCAGATGACCGTTGCGTTGGAAACGGTGTTCAGTCCGGCCGATCAGAACAACGGCTGGTTCTCTAGCGAAGATGTGAACAAGGATGGTAACCCCGACCTGGTGTTCATCAAGACCAAGAACACCGGCTCTGGGCGAGTTGAGCTGCATATTGCTGATGGCTCGCGTAGCTACCAGCAGTTGACCAGTTCGAACGTTACGTTGTTCTCGCCAGGCGATGCCGATAACGGCTGGTTCCTGGTCGACAACAAGCAGTAGATGAGTATGGCCAGAGCTACGTCCTAGTAGTTTTAGTCTGGCCACTCGCGGTAGGGGCGGAGATTCGTGGCATACCAGCCATCAGAATCTTCGCCCCACCGTTTAATCATTTTTTTGAGTAAGGGTTTTTATGGATTTTTGGAAGTTTGTGGGGGAGAAGGGGGGTACAAATTGAACCCCCCCTTGCGGTGCGGGGTATTTGGTTGGGTCGAAGTTTTTTAGGACCGCATGAGCGGGGGTGTTATGTATCAGACTGGAACCTTATTATTTGTTTAGTTTTTTGACAATTTTTACAAACATAGTTTCTAATTTTGATATATCCGAGTCCTCGGCGGCGACCCTCGAGGCTTCGTCGTTTTCCTTTGCAGTAATAAGATCCCAACCTATTTCATAGCCAGCATCTTTGGCGACCCTGCTCCAAAAAACTCTTTGCGCTCGACCGTTACCCTCACGAAAGGGATGTATATAGTTAAGCTGATCATAGAAATAAGCCAATCGTTGCATGAAATCGTTTTTGCTTAGGTCTTGCAGATGGTTTTCTCTTGCAAGCTCGGCAAAAACATAGTTGGCGGCGTCACTAATTTTACTAATAATCAAAAAGAATTCTGCACTATCGGTATTTTTCTTAATATCAACGGTTCTGATTCGCCCAGCCCAGCCGTAAACACCTTTAAATAATTGTTTATGAATGAGCAGTAACTCAGTAAGGTTATTGGTTCTTGGAATACCAACAGACTTGAGTTCAAGTTCATTAGCGAAAACAATTTGTGGTTCGAGTGCTTTTAGCTCTTCGGACGATTTTGCCCCTAGTAGATTTCGTAGATCGCCAATATTCTCATCAAAATATGGATCTACAAAACTCATTACAAAGTGCCGTAGCGAGCTCGAATCTTGGTGGCTGCTGACTTAGCTGATGCTTTGCCAGTAATATAACTGTCGGCAATTTTACGTGCTTCACGAGACACTTTTAAGCCCTCGAGTTTTTCGTTTGCAACTGCTTGCTTTACTGTTTTCTCTCGTTTTTTTATAGACAAATCCATGAGTATATTATATCAAAACCACAGCCAAACGGCCAGGAAGCCCCAGCATTACACTTGGTTTATCGGGCTCAGTAAGTATAGTTCGCGGGCGCGGGGGTAAGTGTTACAGTTTGTTACACTTATTTATTGCATAAACATTATGATAACAGATGAGATAATAAATTATTGTTACACTTTTCTTTAATGTGTGTTACACTTTAGTGTATGGATAAGATTGTAATTCCGCAGCCCAAGTTTAAGTCTCGGTTAACGCAGCTCATCTTTGACCTGGAGCATTTAAGAGATCGAGACCTAAAGGGCACGACCCCGGCTTGGCTGTTTTTTGATCTTAAAGACATCATGCATCAGCTAGAGAGCCTAACCTCGGCCAGGATTGAGGGCAATCGGACGACGATTATGAGTGTGGTCGAAAATATAATCGAGGGATCAAAACCTACTACGGATGAATCTTTGCTTGAACTGCGTAATATTGGGCAGGCTATTGGGTTCATCGAGGAAAATATTGCGACCCTGCCAATTGACCGCGCTTTTGTCTGCGAACTCCAAAAAATTGTCGTAAAAGATTTAGAGCGAGATGGTAGTAAATTTGCTGGCCAGTATCGCCCAGCCGACGTGACAATCACAAAAAGTAACCATGTGCCCCCAAGCCACTTACGAGTTCCGGAGTTAATGCACGAGCTAATAGAGTTTATTAATGCCGAAAACGAGCCCCAATACGATTTACTTAAAACGGCTATGGCGCACCACCGATTCACTGCTATTCACCCCTTTGATAATGGCAATGGCCGAACGGTTCGCCTAGTAACATATGCAATGCTGTCGAAGCAGCGGTTCATTGACGACAAAGGCTTCAGGCTACTTAATCCTTCCGCGATCTTTTGTATGGATCGACAGAAATACTATGACAGTCTATCGATTGCCGACGCGGGGGGAGAGGATAACAGCCTAAAGTGGTGCGAGTATGTGCTGGACGGGATGAAGGTAGAGATCGAAAAGATAGATAAATTGCTTGACGCGGACTTTGCGATCGATAACATCATCCTTCCATCAATAAAAATAGCTCTCGAGAAAAAACAGATTAATAATGTTGAGTACGAGGTATTACGCTACGCCACCAGAAAGTCACCTTTTCAGGCGCGCGATATACAATACTTGTTCGGCCAGACTCCGTCAGACCGAGTGGCTGCTTCTCGCCTAATTAAAAAGCTACGGGAGCAGAACTTTATAATGGTTCACCCAGACTACAAGCAACGGTATGTGCTGCGTTTTTCGAATAACTATTTACTGCGCGGAGTTATGCAGCAACTTGACGCGCACGACCTTTTGCCGATAAGGCCTAATGCCTAGCTGGACTCACGCGTGCTAGCTAGCAGACTAATTCTTTAATTTTGGAACGGAACCTAGCAGGGGAGAATTTTTGGGCGGACTGCATGATTTCTTTTGTGGGGTATTTGCTTGCGTTGAAGTTTTTTAGGACAGTGGTTAGGGAATCGGCGGTTTGTTTGGTAAAGAACTCGCCATTTTTACCAGGCACTACATAGTCTAGCGCCCCGCCAGCCGCATAGGCAATCACCGGTGTGCCAGCTGCCAGAGCCTCTACCGGTACTACTCCAAAATCCTCGAAACTGGCAAACAAAAATGCCTTGGCACCAGCAAATAAATCCGGAAGATCACTATCTGGAACAAAGCCCAAAAACTCTATTGTAGGACCAGATACCTTTTTAAGATTATCCATTTCTGGTCCTTTGCCGATAACTTTTAGCGGCAGGTTGAGCTGGGTGCAAGCTTTGACAATAACTTCTGTGTGTTTATGAGGGACTAATCGTCCGGCTGTTACGAAGTAGTTGGCGGTTGGTAGTTGATGGTTTTTGGTGGTTGGTTGGAAGCGAGCGATATCGACCGGGGGATGAATGATTACGCTGTCGCGGCCATAGTATTTTTTTATGTCGTTTTGGATGTGAGCGGAGTTAGCGATAATTACATCTGGTTTTTGCGATACTTGGTAATCCCATTTGCGCAGGGAGCCAATAAGTAAGCGGAGCCCCACGCGGGCAAGCGGATTGAACGCTCCAAAGCCAGGATTGGCTAGATATTGTTTATAATGCCGCCAATAAAAATGCACTGGGGAATGGCAGTACCAGATGTGTTTGGCACCTTCGCGAACCCGTACGCCTTTGGCTTCTCCGTTCCCGCAGCTGCTAATAACCAAATCAAAATCCTTCAAATTTAGGTGAGAAAACCACCAGATCCTAAGCACTGGAATATACTTGCGTAAGGTAGAAAACGGCCAATGCTGCAACAGACCGGTAACAACTTTGCCGTCCAGTTTATCGCGCCATTCATTTGTGCAGTACGACGTATAAATTGGCGCGTCCGGATATAACCTGTGTAGTTCTAGGACTACTTTTTCTGCTCCGCCACCGACCAGCCAATCATGCACAATAGCGATTTTAGGGTCGTTATTGGGAGAATTTGGAATTTGGAATTTAGAATTTGGATTACTCATGCTAGTTTTTCTGTATCTTTTCCATACTTACCCTATCCTATCCACTACCCACTAACACCCATTAACTCCGTGTGGCTGGGCAGCGCTTTGGCTAATTTTTTATCAAGCGTCAGCAAAGGCAAACTGTGGTTCAGCTCTGCGTAAACGGCTAAACTTGCATCTACGAGAGAAATTTTGGTGTGCTCGATGTAAAGCGGTATAACTTTTTCTAACATCGCACGGTTGCAATTAATTTGAGGCATGCGAGCAATTTGCAAAACTAGCTCGCCAATTAATGGTCTGTCCAAACGATAAGCGGAGCCGCCCAGTATCCAGGCCGCTTCAAAAAAAACTACATCCGCGACATGCAAGTTATTGGGCTTAGCGGTATCAATTAGTAGTCGTATGGAATCAAGCTGCTCGGGCACGTCTTTGAGTATCAGTCTTAAGATTAAATTTGTGTCGAGGCTTATCATTTTTCTAGGCTGCGTTGGTATCGTTCTATCGCGGCCTGTTGAGCTGCTTCGTTAATGGCATCATCAAGCTCTTCGTCGGTTAATGGTTTAATATTGTGTTTTTTTAGATGTGCCTGCACCTTATTTTGCACTCTTGCTAATTCTTCTTGCCAAGTTTGAGCTTTTACCACGGCTTCATTATTCCGAAATTCAAATTGAATACTTTGCCCTGGTTTTAATTTTAGCCGACGACGAATATCGGCAGGGATAGTAACCTGGCCCTTGCTTGTCATGGTGGTGTGATACGTCATAGTATTACCTTATCAAAAGTAATACCTAAAGTCAAGGTATTACTTAGCTCCGAAGCCGCCCAGGACGGCGCGGATGGTTTTGATTAGAATTACCAGGTCCATCCAAAAACTCCAGTTTTGCACGTAGAACATGTCTAACTTGCGGCGCTCTTCAAAACTAATGTTGCGCCGGCCGGACACTTGCGCCAGGCCGGTCAAACCAGACTTTACGCTCAAAATCGTGTGGCGCTTTTCGTAAACGCTAAGTTCCTGTGGCACCAGCGCTCGGGGGCCCACTAAGCTAATATCGCCTTTTAGCACGTTAAGTAGTTGAGGTAGTTCGTCCAAGCTGCTGCCGCGCAAAAAATTGCCCATCCGGCCGTAGCGCGGATCGTCTGGCAAGTAGTCGCCGTTGTCGCGGTAAGCCCTGCTAAGTTCCGGCCGGGCCATTTTGGCAAAAGCTTGTTCTGGCGACAACTCGTTATATTTGGTTTTTACCGTCCGGAATTTATAGACTTTAAATGGATTATTAAAACGAGTTAGGCGGGTTTGGCGGAAGAATACATCGCCGCCGCTAACAATCTCTAGCAAAATAATCAGTAAAATAAGCGGACTAAAGACCACTAGCAGAATACTAGAAATAATCACGTCAAAGATTCGTTTGACGACCCGCCCCCAGCCGATTAGCGCGGTTTGGTGAACAGCCACGACTGGCAAGGACGAGCGGAACAACTCTACTTTTATATTGCCCACAAACAGTTCGGCGTTGGCTGGAATGAACCTAAAAGCGATATGATTGTGCTGAGCAAAGTTCAGGATTGCGTCATTTTTGTCGTTATCCGCATAAAGCTGCGTCTGTACGATACTGTGGATTTTGCTGGTGCCCAAACTTGCGGCCGCCGCTTCAAAGTCCACGAGTACCGGAACATGCTTGGGGCGTTCGTGCGGATGAGCGCGCTCGGCAACAATGCCAATTACCCGGTAACCGCTTTTGGGCTGGTTTAATAGTTCGATTAATTCGGCCGAAAGTTTGTTGCTGCCAACCACTAAAATATTGGTAATGCCAATATCGTACGAAAATAACAGGCTGCGAATCGCCCGCGCCAAGTTCCTAAAAATGAGCAAAAACAGGAATGCTAAGACGAACCCGTAAATTGGCACTAAGCGGGCGGGGAATATCGGCTGCGAGTGAAAGTAGGCCACGCCAGTTATAAATAGCAACCCAAGGAACGAACCAACCAGCAAGCGGCCGGCTTCGACAAAGCGCTTTTCGTAAATCGAACTGTTGTACAACCCCATAAGGGCGAAGATTAAAATCCAAAACGGCAGCAGCAGCAGGAAAATTTCTAAGTAGGTGACGGCCGAGACGGATTCGCTAATTGGCCGATGACTGATGGATACGCGCAAAATGTAAGCACCACCAAAAGCCGCCACAAGCGCCAAAAAATCCCCCACCACTAAAGCGAAAGAGTATATTAGCGAAGAATTGCTTTTCATCTATACTAGATTGTATCACCTATGAGCACCGAATTACTCACCGTTAAAATTGCTAAATACCTGTCCTGGATTATTGCCGGGATATTTATACTGCTTCCGTTTCATGCTTTTTTAACCACTTGGGCAGGCAGTAATTTTGGACACCTTGATTTGATTAGAATTTGGAAAGAGATAATCTTGGCACTATTGATCTGCCCGGCGCTGTGGTTGGTGTCGAGCAAACCAGAACTCAAAAGCTGGCTGCTTAAATCTTGGATCACCCGCCTGTTTGGGCTGTATGTGTTGCTGCATTTGGTTCTAGGCGGATTCGCATACGCTGACCACAACGTTAACCACGTGGCGCTGGTTTATTCTTATATTATTAACCTGCGCTTTATTGGTTTTTTTATAATTTGCTATATTGTTGCCGCTAGTCACGATTTTTTAAAGAATTACTGGGCGCGAATTGTTCTGGGCCCGGCAGCCGTGGTGATCTTGTTTGGGCTGATTCAGCGATTTATTTTGCCATACGACTTTTTGCGGCACTTTGGGTATGGTCCGCAAACCATACCCGCCTACCAAACTGTCGACAGCAATATTGACTACCGGCGGATTCAATCTACTTTGCGCGGCGCGAATCCGCTGGGCGCGTATTTGGTCTTGGTTGTTCCGGGGTTCACGGCCGTTTTGCGCTCACGAACATTTAAGCTAATTGCTGCGGCCGCATCGTTTGTAGTGCTTTTTTATAGTTATTCACGCAGCGCTTGGATTGGGGTGGGTTTGGCGCTTGGGCTGATGTTTTGGTGGGCTAGTAAAAATAAGAAGACTCATTTGTTGATGGTTGGCGCGGTGATTATTGCTTGCGTTGCCGGAATATATTCCTTGCGGGCTAACCAGGCGGCGAATAACACCCTGTTTCATACCAACTCGAGCTCGGTTGCCAAAAGTTCTAACAATGCGCACCTGGGGTCGATGGAACAGGGAATTGAAGATGTTTTACGCCAGCCGCTTGGCGGAGGGCCTGGGACGGCTGGTCCGGCATCTTACCGCAATAACCACCCGCCGCGCATTGCCGAAAATTACTTCGTGCAAATTGCCCAAGAAACCGGAATAGAAGGACTAGCGATATTTGTAGCCATTAACCTACTGGTCGCGCTAGAATTGTGGCGCCGCCGAGGCGAGGCATTGCCGCGAATTTTATTAGCCAGCCTGGCCGGGCTGACATTTGTTAATATGGTGTCGCATGCTTGGACGGATGACACTGTTAGCTATCTTTGGTGGGGCTTGGCCGGCATAGCTATAGCAGCTGCACCGCATCTGCCCGTCGCCGCACCTGCTATACTAAAAAATAAGAAAGCTAAAACAAAAACATGAGTGGCAAAAGGCCGAACAAGAAAAATCGCAAGTTAGTAATCCAGTTCGCAGAATATATGATCAGTGGCGGCGCGTACTTTTGGAGCGGCTATGTGTTGTTTGCGCTGCTGTGGTCTGGCCTTGGCTGGAGCCTTTGGTGGGCAAAGTTGTCCTCCAATATATTTGGCTGGACTATAAACTACTTGCTGCAAAGGTTCTGGGTGTTCCGCAACCCGGCTTTGCGCAAAAACTCTAGCAAGGTAACTGGGCGCTACATATTCATAACTTTGGTTGATTTTGTAATGGATTACTTTATTGTGTATGGCTTGCGTCTAGCTGGTATAACACCTTACGTCGGGCAGTTTGTTTCGTCGGGATTCTTTACTGTTTGGAACTATTTTTGGTATCGCTTTTGGGTGTTCCCAGAAACTTTCGCCCGCAAAAAACACTCAACAAGCGTTGCCCGAGTGGTGGCGCACCGCGCTCACGGGCACAGTGCGTACATAAAGAGCAATTAGTAATTAGGAACTAGGAATTAGGGATGGAGAATTTAGAAAAGACCAAAAATCAAAAAACTACGACAGTGATTCGCCCAACTAAAAAGCAGAGCGAGCTGCTAGGTTTTATTGAGAAATTTATTGGTGAGCATGGCTACAGCCCCAGCTACCGAGAGATTATGAAAGGGCTTAACTACACTTCTGTTGCCACCGTAGCACTGCACGTAAACAGTCTAATTAGCCGCGGACATTTGCAAAAGCGTGACCATTCTGCCAGGTCGCTGGAAGTAGTCGCCCCAAACATTGCCGCTCCAACAAAAGTCGTGCCAAAACAACTTAAAACCAGCGAAGAAAAATGGCTGGTAGAAAAAGTCGAACAGTTTTTTAAAAGCGCGGAGGGTGCTCCAAAAATTATAGAACGCGAGCTTGATCAGCTTTACGTGCTGATTGGCGCACTAAAAGTGCTGGGCTTAGAAGGTGCCAGTCAAAGTTTTATTCCCAGATTGTCGGCCCTTAAAAAGGGGCAAAAAGACAACGAATACTCTGTTTAGGATAATTAGCCGAGAGCCGAGAGCCGAGGATAGGGAATGGAGCAAATGAAAGGACGGACCTAGCAAAAAATAAAAAAGAACTATCCCACCCCTGAAAAAAAGTTAAAATAGTGAAAGGTCCGTCCTTTCACCTAGACTAGGATGGTTAGGAATTCAGAAGTGTGAATATGGAATATAGACCACAAACGCCCCTGAACGCTGTAAATTTGGTTTTATTCTAAATCCTATATTCTATTTCGTGCTTTTTGCTAACTGCTTTTTATTTGGAACTTTTTTGCCAAAAAATATCCTGCGCAAGCTGCGGCAATGCCAATCATTAAACCAGCGATTATATCGACCGCATAATGAACATGGGCAGCCACCCTGCTTGCGCCAACTAAAATCGCCAACCCAAAAGCTAAAACCCCCAAGCGTTTGCTAAAAAAGTAGATGATCGCCGCCATTGTGGCCGATAAAACCGTGTGCTCGGATGGAAAAGCATTGTCTAGCCCGGCTGACACAAGCGGAGTTGTATGCGACAGAACAAACGGTCGCGGGTGGTAATACAAAAATCCAAATATGTTAATCAGAGCCATAGCCGCGACTCCCGCAATTATAAATGTGGCGGCAAATTGCAGCTTTTTCTTGTCCGACAATCGCACCCATGCCAATGCAGCCAGAACAAATATAACTATAAATAAATCTTTTGCGCCGAAGACTATTAATGAATCTATCGAACTCATTGCTCTATTCTACACCAAAGCTCGCTTCTAAAAATTAGCCGTAAGCGTGATATAATTCGGGGGTAATTAATTGAGAGGTTTTTAAAATGGACCAGGATCAAAACGCTCCGCAGCAAGCACCAACCAACCCAGTTCCAAAAAAATCATACGGTAAGTTTTCTAAAAAGCAGTGGATCGTCATTTACGTGGTCGCAGCGGTTATTGTTTATGCATTAATTTACTTCTTGTTTATCAAAAAGTCCGGCGGCGCCAGCACTGGCGGATACTAAGAGTTATCACACCTAGACCCTAAAGGGGCATTAAAACCGACGCCTCTTTAGTTATTACCTTATGATTAATCACATTCCAAAATATATAAAATACCCTATCCTATTTTTAAGCGTACTAATAATCTATTGGATATTTTATGTCATCGGAGCTTTGCCCAACGTGGGACCTGGTGGTGGCAGTCCGCCTGCCTGGTACATTATTTTGCTCACGATTATTATGCTAACTATTTTTATTAAGGCTTGCATAAAAATCAGCAAACAATAAATCTAAGATGTGCGCTTTTTCTGTTCTAAATTCTATTCCGGGCGTTTAGCTCTTGTAAGGTTTTTTAGCGCGACCATAAAAGCGGCTTCTTTTAGAGGAACATTCTTTTGCGTGGCGGTTTTGTACATAGCACTCACTGCTGGGGAAAGATAGTCATGCAGCTTTTTATTAACTTTATACTCGCTCCAGCGCTGTCCGCTTTTGTTTTGTTGCCATTCCAGATAGCTAACTATTACGCCACCGGAATTGGCGATAATATCCGGCAACACAACCACGCCTTTTTTAGTTAAATAATCGTAAGCATCGCTAGTTACGGGGCCGTTAGCTAGCTCTACGACGTACCTTGCTTTAACTCGCGCCACGTTATCTTTATTAACAGCGTCTTCTAGAGCGGCCAAGACTAAGACGTCTATGTCGAGCGCAGCAATGTCTTTATTGGTGGCTTTTGTATGGTCAGCAAAGCGTCTGTCGGACTTTTTATAACTGGCTAATTCGTTAGCATTAAGTCCGTCAGCATCAAATACCGTAGCACTGGAGTCTGATGCGGCTACCAGTTGCCAGTTTGGCTGGTCGATTTTTGCGACCGTAGCAAACGAAGCGCCCACATTCCCAAAGCCTTGTACGGCGTAGGTTAATTTTTTATGCGATTCGCCTTCTAGTTTAAGTAGTTCGTCTAAGGAGATTACTCCGCCACGACCGGTTGCGGCTTCGCGCCCTAAGCTACCACCGCCAGGTATGCTTTTACCAGTAAAACTCGCCCGGCTAGCATCACCACTTAACTTTTCGAACTCGTCTACCATCCAGTCGATAATAGTTGAGTTTGTATTTACATCTGGGGCAGGTACATCTTTGTCCGGACCGATATGCGGGTGTAAATGGGCTACATACTTGCGGCTGAGCTCTTCCAACTCTTGCTTGGTTAAATCTTTAGGATTAACCGATACTCCGCCTTTGCCGCCGCCTAGCGGCAGTCCAACGGCTGCGGTTTTTAAGCTCATAAGCATGGCCAGGGCACGGACTTCGTCTAAATTAACATTTGGATGAAAGCGGATTCCGCCCTTGTACGGCCCGGCAGAGTTGTTGTGTTGCACGCGGTATGCCGGAAAGCTTTTGCCGGTAGATAGTTTGATCTCAAAAATATGTTCAGCATCGTTGTTTAGAAGCTGTTCGATTATTGTTTGGTCAATCCCCAAACTTCTACCAGTGTTAATGATCAGGTTTTTTGCGTTTTCTAGCATGGTTGGCTAAATTCTAGCCTAAGCCGAGTGCCATGTCTATACGGGCTTTGTCAAAACCCAGGATTTTTTCTTCTGTTCCATCGTCTTTAACAATGTGAGTGCAGGGGACGCCCATGGATCCGCAAGTGTCAAAAGAAGCTTGTGCGGCCTGGGGCTGCTTGTCTAGCAAAATGTCTTCAAACTCAACCCCGCGGCTTTTTAAATAGTCTTTTTCTAAAACACAATAAGGGCAGGTAGTGGTCGAATAAATTACAACTTTTGTCATATTAGTGTTCCTCCACACACATTGTCTCACACCGAACAGTCCCCAGCCCTAATTGCTGGCCCCTATTAACTGGTTACAACTAGAAAATAAAGCATATGCATTATAAAATAAGATTGACACTAATACTAACTAATGCTACGTTAAATTAAACGGTGGAGTGCGAAAGTATTAAGGTTAAGTAGGAGGTTCAATATGAATAAAAAAGTATTAATTGCATTAGCAACGGTTGTTATGGTGGCTGGAGCGAGTTCGACTGCGCTTGCAAAGAAACCAGAAGTTGATCAAGTAAACACTGATCACAAGGTAACGATCTGTCATAGAACTAACTCAGTAACTAATCCATATATTCGCGAATCGGTTGATGCCGATGCAGCGGATGGTAACACTGGAAATGATAAGGGCAAAAAAGATCACTCTACGCACACTGGCCCAGTGGCTACTTCTGAAGTGGTAGCTCAGGCTCTAAAAGACTCTAAGACTAAATGGGGCGACATCATTCCTCAGCACGATAATTACGCTGGTTTAAACTGGACTACCGAAGGTCAGGCCATCTATAATAATAACTGTGAGTATGTAACTCCTCCTGTTGTCCCGCCAACTCCTCCTACTCCCCCAACCACTACCACTACGAACCCTGCAGGAACAGTGCTTGGCGCACAAGTTACAGCTACCCCAGCTCAGGGAGTTAGTGCTGGCGCCGGCGGTGCTGCGAGCTTCTCGCTACCTTCAGCGGCTGCCCTAGTTGGTTCTACTGCTAGCTTTGGTTACGGCTTGTTCCGTCTGCGTAAGTTCAACGTTTAAAAACAGCTAGGCCTATAAAGTGGCAAAAGATCTAAAATCAAAATCTGCTAAGCGGCGTCCGGTAAAAAAGCGGTCGCCGCTTTCGCGTGGGACAGATTTGGCCTCGACATTGCCAAAAGTAGGGGTTACTAAAAAGCCGCGATTAGCGAAATCGGTGCCTAAAAAGCCCGCTGCCAAAAAACCGGCAAAGTCCAATACTTCTCGCAAGCCCGCTAGCGATGCCCGGAAGCTGCGCTCCACGGCAAGGCCCAAAACTCGTCAAAAACAACTTATAAGCATGCCGCTGGGCCGCGGCCGAAAGCTTGTGTTAGCGGTTAATAATACTCAGCCGGCAACAGCTAAAGGCAAGCAAGACCGCAAGACCGCCAGTAAATCTAAAAGATCAAAAAAGCAAGAGCTAGTACTATCTGGCGGTCTGCTACTGCTAGGGGCTCTAGGGATAATCTTTTTTAGTCTGCGAGCCGTAGCCTTACCCTCTCCGCCCTTGGCGGCTAGTGCGGTAACGCGAGCAATTGCTGCTCCGCCCACTCCGGTAAAACAATCCTTGCCCCACTCAACGCCTACCCGCCTGAGCATTCCATCTATTCAGCTAGATACCGATCTGACAACTATCGGCTTGCGGCCAGATGGTTCGATCGAAGTGCCAGAACAATACACTATGGCTGGGTGGTACAAACAAAGTCCTACGCCTGGTGAAATCGGTCCGTCCATAATCGTAGGCCATTTGGACAACGTACACGGTATAGCGGTCTTTTGGCGATTGCACGAACTTACGCCGGGCCAAAAGATTACGGTCAATCGAGCGGACGGCTCTGTGGCGCAATTTGTTATAACAAAGATCCAGCAATTTCCGCAAGGGAACTTTCCAACATCCGAAGTCTATGGCAACATCAATTACGCTGGCCTAAGGCTGATTACTTGCGGCGGTTCGTTCAACCTTTTGACCAGGCATTATAGTGACAACACCGTAATTTTTGCCTCGCTGGTTGTTTCGGACGCGTCTTAAGATAGTCACGCCAAAACAAAGGGGTATTTTTTGGCGCGCTTGGTAGAACGGTTGCCAATCTGTTATTATAGTGTGGATATTGATGGCGGTAAGTTTGTTGCAGTCGTTTTTAGTAATTTTAAATTTTTGGCAGTTTTGTTCCTGGTTCGTTCCGGGGTAGCTCTTCGCTGGACAGCGAAGGTAGAGCGGATGCATAATCAGTACTAATGTTTACAGTCTATGTAATCTACAATAAGACAGCGGGCAAAACGTATACTGGACAAACTGAAGATATAACAAGAAGACTTCAGCAACATAATGCCCATACGTTTAAAGATTTTACCTCTCGGTACCAAGGCGAATGGGTATCGATTTACCAAGAATCAATAGCTACTCGCACCGAGGCGTTGAAAAGAGAAAAACAACTTAAATCAGGCAACGGACGAGAGTTTTTGAAGCAATATATTCCGGGGTAGCTCAGCGGTAGAGCGGGTGGCTGTTAACCACTAGGTCGCTGGTTCGAATCCAGTCCCCGGAGCCAGGAACAAAGTTGCTAAAATAGCTTTTTTCGGAGTAGTCTGTTCTTATGACAGCAAATAAAAGGCCTAAAATAGATGAAGCATTTGATGGGATTGCCGCGGACGAAGCGGTAAAAGAGTGGTTTTGCGTATCGGAAGGAGAACGAAGCGCTGAACTTCCCGAACTCATAGCTATTAGCGGATTAGTTTTTGTAACCGAATTTTTTGAAGGCCAGCACGGCCAGACCGATTTGGTAAAACTAGCCAAGACTGCTCACGGACTTATAAATGAAGGAAAAATCACTGTAGTAAATATGGCGCTGGGTCAGCAAGAGACATCTGCTGCACGAGTACCAGAGGCCTTGCCCACTAATACGGACTTTGGAGAAGAAGATCCCGTAAATCTAGCCGTGCCTGGCGGGTGCGTTATAGATGCTCTTGGCAAAGATGGGCGCAGACGAATAGAAGCTTTAGCTGGAATAATACATGCTACGTCCTTGTCCGAGTACATGGTAAACAAGAAAAAACATGAGCAGACTATGAGAGACGAAACATTACGCGGCGCGGCGATGAACCGGCAACAATTTTCGGATATGGACTTCGTAAAACTAGATAACAAGATTTTGCCCAAAAATATGGAAGATAGGGCAAATAAATTAGCCGGTGCAATACTGCGCGTTAACTACAACCCGCCTTTTATAAACGGCCAACGAAAGACTGCTGGCTATATACCAAGCGGACAACCATACCGAAACTGGCTGGAATTCGCAAAGGGGTAAAATTATTCTCTGCGCAGGGCATCAATTGGGTCTATTTTTTGGGCTCTTTTGGCGGGGAAGAAAGCGACCAATAGTCCGACGATTACCATAAAACCAATAAGAGAAGCTATTAGCCATAGTGGAGTAGCGAACAGGGTAAAATTCTCGTTTACACCCCGATGGTGCGCGAAGTTGTTCATTAGTATATTTACGATTTGGGCGGTGGCCGTTGCCAGCAGGATTCCTACACTCGCTCCGACAACGGATAATAGTACAGCCTCGAATACAAATAGTCTGCTCATATCGTTATTGCGTCCACCCAAAGCAATCATTAGCCCAATTTCGCGAGTTCTTTCCAGTAGGGAAATAGTCAAGGTGTTGAACATGCCAAGCACGGCTACAATCATTCCAATCGCTCCGAATCCTACAAGCATAAAGTTAAAAAATTTAAATATTTGGTTAATTTGGTCGATGGTATCGCCCGGTGAGGACGTTTCAAAACCGTAAGTTTGTATTTGCTTGCGTAGTTCGGTGACATTTTTGGAATCGTCGGCGATTACTTTCATTTGCGTGTAGATTGGCACACCGGCAACTTCGAATAAAAAGCTTGGCACGAACACTTCGCTGCCAGATCCAGAATTTATAATCCCAACAACCGTGAACTGGTCTTCTATAGTTTGCTGCTTTGCACTGGCTCCGTTAAGTGGAACCAAAAGGGTGATCTTTTTGCCGACTGCGCCAGTAGAATCCTTGAATCCCATAGCCGCCCGAGCCGAATCATTAATCATGATAGATTTGTTGTCGTCTTTGTTGAGTAGCCGCCCTTTGCTTACGGCCAGGTCGCTTAGTGACTGGTAATCGCCGTTAATACCATAAACTACAGTGTCGATTTCGCTGCCTTTTTGCTTTAAGCTTCCCGGGAACGAAAATTGCAAACCGGCTTTTTCTACATGCGGTAAATCTTTTATTTTAGTGACGTTTTCGTTATTAAGTTTTATGATTTTAGAGTTAGGCGTGGATATGTCTATAGATTTAATGGATTGATTGCCGATTATTTCTTTGACTACCAAATTCTGTACGCCAAGGCCAAACGACAACAGGAAGAAGATTGCGCCAATACCAATAACAACTCCAAAAATCGTTAAGAATGTGCGGAGTTTTTTGCTTACCAGGTTACGCCAAGCTATATAGACGATTGTTCGGAGAGGAATAGCTGTATAGCGGGGTTTTTTGCGTGCTGGTGGTTTGGCGTTTAGATGGTCCATTATTTTGCTGCCTTTTTGTTTTGAGACTGCTTGGATCGAGCTAGTTTGTTAATGCGCTCGCGCATTTCGTCTATCATATCGTTGGTCGCTGTTTGGATAGAAGCGTTGCTCATTTCTTGCACTTCGCCGTCTTGGATGTGTAATAGGTGGTCGGCGAGTGGCAGGTATTCCATGTTGTGGGTGACCAATATAACAGTGCGTTTAAATTCTGTTTGGCAGTTTTGGAGCAAGTTCATAATCATGTCTCCGTTCTTGCTATCTAGGCTGCCGGTTGGTTCGTCGGCGATTATAAACAGGGGATTATTAACTAGTGCGCGAGCCATCGCTATCCTCTGCTGTTCGCCGCCGGATAGTAAAACAGGGAATTTTTTTGCATAACCACCCATGTTAATCCGCTCCAGAGCTGTCATAGCAATCTTTGCCGCTTTAGGCCTAGTGTATCCCAAAAAATATAGCGGCATAGATACGTTCTCTATGACATTCAGGCTCTTTACCCAATAGTTTGTTTGGTAGACAATCCCAATTTGGTTAGCGCGGAAGTGGGCAAGCTCATCTGGCTTTAGAGCATAAACATCACGGCCTTCGAACAGAACTTTGCCGCTTGTTGGATTTTGTAAACCAGTTAGCACGTTTAGGAGCGTGGACTTTCCGCTACCTGATGGTCCGTAAACAATGTTAAAACTATTCTCCCCTATTTCGAACGTTGCTCCTTTGAGGGGCGTAATTACTTCGTCGCCAACCTTGAATTCCTGACGAATGTTAGTTGCTTTGATTAAAGCGACACTCATTATTTAGAACCCAAAAACTTTCTTGAGAGTATTAAGAATTATGGTTAGTACGCTGTCGGATGCTCGCCCAATAATTGCGGATTGTACGGCACCTGTTCCGGCGTTGCCGGCACGGTCGTGCGAAACAGGTTGGAGGCTATAGACTTTTGATGTCGGCAGGTCGGATACGATCACGACGTGCTCTGTGCTTAAGCCGGTGTCTTCAGCCGTTTTACTGTTAAACACGGTAGCACCCGAACCTTCGGCATAGGCCACTTGGCTGGTTGCTGGTTCGTCGGTATGCCAGGATACAACTACCTGTCCGCGGGCTTCGGCTCCAACTCCACGGACTGATGGCTCGACTGATATGTTACTAATTTTTGGTGGGCGAGTATCTAGGGAGGTATGGAACGAGTGGCGGTCGGACACTGCTAGGTTACCGTCTTTGTCTCGCGACTGGGCTATAAGAGAATACTCGCTGTCGTCTTCTAGACCGCGGATAATAATTTCGTGGCTGGTAACCAGATCTGATGTCTGGGAGTCAGTGGTACCACCACCGGCCTTTCCGTAAGTAATAGTGCTAGTAGATGTTACGTTGGTGTCCCAGCTTATCATTTGTGTGCTGGTTGGTTCGCCAGCGACTGGCTGGAAGCGCAGGTTGGCTATGTGCGGGCGCTGCGGGGTATTAAATGACGCAACGCTGCCGTCGTAACTATTGCCTTCGCTATCGTAACTTACAAGTTTGTAGAAGTATTTGGCCCCGTCGTCTAAGCCGTCCAGCTCCACATTGTACGTAGATTCTGCAACAGAAGTGTTGATCGTTTGCAAGCCACCGTATGATTCTGACTTGCCAAAGTATACCGCTACTTTGTTAGCACTCTTGGACGTGAATTGTATAGTAGCGGAACTAAGTCCAACTCGAACAACCGATACTTCTTTTAACGAAGGCGCGGGGGAAGTAGTAAATGTATATTCTTGGCTCGTGCCGGTATTGCCGTCCTCGTCTGTCCACTTGGTGACGTAGTAGTATGTAGTGCCGGCCGCAAGATTGTCTAGGTCGATTTGGTGAGAGCTAACTTGGTCGGAATTGCCAACTTCGCTTGGACTGTATTTGCCGCTTGTCGTACCAATTGCAATTTTAGAGTCGCTGGCTCGGTCGGTACTCCAGGATACGCGAGCTTTTCTGGTGGTGATGTTGCTAGTAGTTGGTTCGGATACTATCTTGGCAGGAGTTGTGAATTTACCGGTTGGCAGAGCATTAACCGTCGTACTGTTGGCTCCGCAATTATTGGTGCTATCGCAAGAAGTAACTCTGTAGTAGTAAATTTGTTGGCTTAGTCCGGCGTCGATGTATGTGGTGCTGGTACTGCTGCCGATTGGTGTAAACGTGCTGTTGTTTGTGGAGCGGTATATTTTGTAGCTGGATATTCCCGCTCCGGCATAAGACGGTATATCCCAAGTTAGAGCTAGGCGCCAGCTACTGGTGGCTTTTATGGAAACATCTACGATATCTACGTTGAGCGGGATACCTGGAGCTGGCGTATTGGCGGTGAAGGCCACAGAAGCGTAACTGGCGTAATTAATGTTATTGGATTCGTCTTTGGCGACAACATAGAGAGTGTTAGCTCCTGGCTGAGTAGCAAATGGGCCAGAAGCTAGGCTAGTAATTCCCTGGCCGGTAAACGTGCAGGTGCCAGCCGAAGGCAGGGTATTAACGGTGTAGCAATAATTAAGATGGTCGGCATCCCCCACAAAAGTTAATGGAGTCGACCAGCCAAAAGAGAAGCTGTTGTTTACACTGGTTGTTGGAGTGGCGGTAAGTCCTTGGGGCTCGCTTGGTGCTCCTGCGGTGTTCACCTTTAGCGCGGCGGTAACATAACCACTAGTTACATTGCCTGCCTGGTCCCAGGTGCGGAAATAAACGGTGTTAACACCTTCGTCAATATTGCCATAATCAGGCGGATCGGTGGTTGTGTAGCTGCCATCATTGGCAAGCAAGTCGCTGGCATTACCTGTACCGCTGTGACTATCACCATACCAAGTCGAACTATTAATTTTATATTGCAAGCCCGCAACTCCTGAGTTCGAGTCGGCTGGAGTTCCGCTTCCAGAAGTTGGCCAGGTTAAACTAACAGCTTTAGTATTTATGAATCCGGAAGGCGCGGTTATATAACCAGGGTTAGTTGGTGGAGTGTTGTCGAATCGGAAGTGAAATTGGGTGGAGGTATCGGATATATTACCAGCGTTATCTATAGCTTTGATAGTTAGATAGTAAGGGTTATTGCTTGTAGTGAGTGCTGTTCCAATATAGCCCGCTGTGCCACCATCAAAGTTAGTGTTACTTACAATAAACTGACAATGGTTGCCGGTTGATACGGGGCTGGTCCCGAGTAAACCCTTAGAGGTTAGGGGATCTGCAGTATTGTCGGTTCCAAGATATAAGCAGTAGCCCTTGATGCCCGATTCGGCGTCCGTGCCAGCTGTCCAGTTAAAGTAGGGGGAACTACCATTTGTCCAGGCGTTTGATGCGAGTGCCGCCCCGCCATTGGTTTTTTGGGCAGTAATATTGCTAGCGTTGGCAGAAGGTGTTACGACATCGGATGTAGAAGCCAGCCCGACAGTATTTAGTGTAACTTGCTGCGTGCCATCTCCTTGCAGAATCGCCTGCCACTTTATTCCATTAAAATTAACAGGGAAACTTCCAATATGCGCGTCAGCAATAGCGATATTATTGGCTTGCGTGGTACTAGTAGAAAGCACCCAGCCGCTACCATCCCAATACTGCCAGGTAGTTCCATCGTCGGACGATAATCGATAATTCACCGTGCCGCCGCCGCTTGTTTCGTTATCCGTAAAATTATCCCAGTGCCAAACGCCATTTTTGCGCACCGCGTTGGATAGCGTTACGGTTTGCGCGGCGCTGCTGTAGGGCTTAGAGGTTAAGTTAGTCCGAGCGGTATCGCTAACTCGTACTTCGTCAATAGAACCGCTTAAGTAGCCTTGAGCTAAACCGGCTTCGGAAGTTCCAAACGTGGATCCGACGAGGAGTGGCTGGGTGGAATCAGGCATGGTGAGCGATACATTAGTTTGGGCGTCAACATTTCCATCGATATATATTTTCATGGTGGTGCCGTCGTAGGTGCCTGCGATGTGATGCCAGTTGGTGTTTTGCCCAACCGTAGCGGACTGCAAAAAGCCATTATTGCCTAGCGACCATATTTGAGCATCGACATTAGCGGTATCACCCAGCCCAGCATAAAGCTTACCTTTGTAGACGCTAAAACTTCTTAGAGTTTCGATGTTGTTGGCGGCCCAGCTGCCGTTTGTGCCGCCTCCACCAGATTTACTCCAGGTGCCGTTGCTGTACTCCCAAACCTCGCCATCACCGGCAGAGTTGCCCAACCCGGCATAGAGCTTGCCGTTATAGACAACCAGGCTTTTCGCCTGTTCGTATTGCCCGTCAATCCAACTACCACTTAACCCATCACCACCAATTTGTGACCAGGTTGTTCCGTTATATTCCCAGACTTCGGCGTCGCCAGTCGTATTGCCCAACCCAGCATAAAGCTTGCCATTGTATGGCAGCAAACTTTCGACCTGTTCGTAGTTGGTATTAAAACTGCTATTTAATCCATCACCACCAACTTTGCTCCAGGCAGATCCCGACCACTTCCAAACTTCGGCATCTCCAACCGACGCACCTAGCCCGGCATATAAATTCCCGCCATAAACAGCCATAGATGAAACTCGTTCGTAATTAGCTGTCCATCCGCTGTTAATGCTGTCGCCCCCAATTTTAGTCCACGATGTTCCGTTGTATCGCCAAACTTCCGCGTCGTTGGCAGAGTTGCCTAGCCCGGCATATAAATTCCCACCATAACTAGCTAGCGAGCTGACTTCTTCGTAGCCCGCACCCCAACTACTATTCAGACTGTCTCCACCCACCTGCGTCCACGATGTCCCGTTATACTTCCAAACTTCGGCATCGTTCGCGGTTGTACCTAATCCGACATATAAATTTCCGCCATAACTAATCATGCTCATTAAGTCTTCGTAAGTACCGGCCGCCCAGCTGCCATTAATACCTTGTCCGCCAACAATATCCCAAGTATTTCCGTCAAATCGCCAGACTTGCGCATTGCCTGCCACAGTATTACCCGTGCCAGCATATAAATAATTGCCAGAGACATTCATAGACTCCACGTTTTGCATATTAAAGAATCCCCAGCTTTTATTTACGTAGCCGCCGCCAATCCTTGTCCAGGCGGTGCCATTGTATGTCCATTCTTCCGCGTTTGCCGACGTCGCAGTTAACCCCGCATATAGAGTAGAGTTAGCGTATAAAAGGGACTGGACGATGGTGTGAGTGTTTGTAAAACCGCTATTTAACCCATCACCACCAATTTGTGACCAAGTAGTCCCACTCCACTTCCAGACTTCGTTATCACCAGCAGTATTACCTAGTCCGGCATAAATATTCGTTCCATCGCCCGCGATACTGTAAACCCCTTCGTAAGTTGATGTCGCCCAACTACTCAGCAATGAGTCACCGCCAATTTGTAGCCATAAGGTTCCGTTCCACATCCATAAATCGCCATCGCCAGCCGTATTGCCAGTACCGGCGTACAGATTGCCGCCTTGGTAAAAAAGGCTGAATACCTGTTCTACTGTTGCGGCCACCCAACCGCTATTTAACCCATCACCACCAATTTGTGTCCAAGTATTTCCGTTTAATTTCCATACGTCAGCATCTCCAGCAGTGTTGCCAAAACCGGCATAAATATTCGTTCCATCGTTGGATAAACTATAAACTGCTTCATAGCCAGTTGGGAAAGCATTGTACGGAGCGCCAATCCCAAACCCACCAACCCATGTCCAGCTGCTGCCGTTCCATTTATAAATACGAGCATCATTTGCCGTTGTACCTAGCCCTACATATAGGTTTCCACTCATTACGGTCATGCTGTCTACTTCCTCTATTGTGTTGACCGCCCAGCCAGAATTGATACCATCCCCACCAATCTTTGTCCAGGAGCCGCAGCCTGTAGATGTGTCGCAGCTCCAAACTTCACCATCTCCGGCGGTAGTTCCCAGTCCGGCATACAATGTATTCCCGCTTGCGGCCATTGATGTAACATTTTCGTACGTCTGATCCGCCCAACTACCATTATTGCCGTCGCCCCCCACTTGCGACCAAATCGTCCCATTCCACTTCCAAATCTCGGCATCGCCCACAGCGTTACCTAACCCAGCATATACATTGGAACCGATCGCGACCTGTGAGGTAACGGAAAATTTACCATTCAAATCCCAACTGCCTTTAACATCGTTGCCGGCTTGCTGTGACCATGTGGTCGCGGTTGAATTAGCTAATTCGTAGGTGACTTTGCCGGTTTCTTGGTCGTAATAAAGTTTGTATGACCCTTTGTCTATAATTCCCTGTTTGCGGTCTGCGGTGCCAGCACCAAGTGTGGAAGATAACTTAGTCCACGCTTCTACGGTGTTGCTTTGGGATAGAGAAAGTGAAGGGGTGTCCGGGGCGCTGGCGTTAGTGGTTGTGCCATTTACGGATAGGCCGTTACCTAAATTTCCGGTCGTGAAAGTACCGTTGGCCACCGTAGAATTATTAGAATTAGCGGAACTGTCTGTAGCCGTAGTCCCACTGGATTCGTCCATGTGATAAAGGGCTTTCGTGTTGGAATCTGAAGAGTAGTTTTGTGGTTTAAGTCGCACGCTGCTGCCACTTGTCTCTAGGCCGCTATCGATTGTATATGGGGCGGAGCTAGAAAAGTTCCAGCTATCTGTCAGGTCTGATAGAGCGTGAGTTTGTTTGTACGCGGCTAGCACAAAACCGCCGACGACCATCACATAAAATGCTAAAACCGCGTAATGTACGCGGTGATGATAATCGTTGCTATGCCAATTGTCGTACCAGCTCCACTTTTTTCGCAGATGTACGTGTGGCCGATGAGCTGTATGATGATGTGTGAGCTTTGCTAAACGCTTAGCGCAGATCAAGCCAAATTTGGTCCGAGCGAGTAAAAATTTAGAGCTTCTTACAGTAGCGGTCAGGGTACTCTTTCGGCCTGTTCGCAAAAACTGCTTTAAGTGTCGCCGCAGCGGCCGAATATCTACCATAATTTCCCTCACGGTTCACAAGTGATGTCTCTAAGCATTAATAATAACAAAAAACCATGACCATGTTAAGGAAGCGGTTGTACAAAAAACATATTTTGGACAAAGTGTCTTTAAATGCGTGTATGATTGAGCCATGTCTGAGAGGTTGATTCTTGATCCGCTGGAGCTGATTTTGCATAATCGCCAGTCGCTAACTAACCGGTTTGGCATAGAAAATCCACCCTACACCCCGCCCTCGCCGGATCATTATCCGCATCTATTCTTGTGGGATTCAATGCTTTCGGCAACATTTCTTGCCGAAAAAGATCTGCCCGATAAAGGGGCAGAGGAGGTAGAGGTACTACTTGATGGAATGCAATCGAATGGTTTCATACCTAACACTCAATTTGCCCCCGGAGGCAGAAAGTTTGACCCAGAACGCTTTACGTACTTGCATCCGCGCAGAAGCAGCGACTACACTCAACCGCCGATTATGGCGGACGCGGCACTAGCGACATATGAGTCGTATTTGCGTTCAGGTAACGAGCAAGCTGCACAAGATTTTTTGACTAAAAATTACCCCAAACTTAAACAAGCCTATAAATTCTTTTCTGATAATCGGCAGAACGGACCCTACGACAGACTGATTTTTAACACACACCCTCACGAAACAGGCCGTGATTCCGATCCAACCTTTGACTTTTTTAAGGTGCGGATTCCACGGCGTGGCGAAAAAACCCCACGAATAATAGACAAAGTTAATGCTGGGCTGGACTACGGGAGCGTGCTAGCGTTGAACGGTCTTTTTAGGATTAAAAAGTGGGATACAGACAAAACTACAAAGCATTTTAAGGTGAATGACGTTATGTTTAATTGTCTTTATGCTAATAATTTGCAAAAGATGAGTGAACTTGCCAAAATTGTCGGAGAATTTGAGGATGCGGAAGAATTTAGCTATGTCGGCGAGGGGGTTAAGGATCAAATTTTGAGTAAAATGTGGTTTCCGGAAGCCCGCGGTGGGCAGGGAGCTTTTTATGCGCTAAATAATAGTGAACCGATTGAAGAAGTGTCTGTTAGTAATTTGTTTCCGCTGACTTTAACGAACCTTAAGTCGGAACAATTATCTTCTTGCCTTAGAATGATTTTAACTTCGTTTAACGCTAACTATCCGCTGCCTAGCGTGGCAACCAACAGCCCCAACTACGATCCGCACTACAGCGAAAAAGGTCGGATATGGCGTGGTGGAACCTGGATAAACACCAACTATTTTATTGCCGAAGGGCTAGCTATGCAGGCCGAGCGCCAGGACCTGTTAGATAATGAAGAAACAAAACTAATGCAAAACTTGAGCGCCCAGCTGAGTTCGCTAATCGTAGGATATTCACACGACCTGATAAGCCAAGGGTTCTACGAATTTTATAATCCTCGTACTGGCAAAGGCCAGCGAATAAAAAACTTTTCTTGGTCGGTTATTATTACCTTGCTAAAATCGCAGTAGCTAACAAATCTTCGTATCTGACAATTCCTAGTTTTTTTCGCAGGTAGACTATAATAATGCTTATGTATAAGCACGGCAGGGCCGTTCGGCGCATAAACTACCTTGCAGGGATAACAATAACCGCTTCTGTTTTGGCGCTATCCGGAGGTATATATTTTTTCTTTATTAGCAAGTCAAAAACCAGCAACGCTACAAGCAATCAGACGCCGCTGGTTACAAAACATGAAGCTACTGCGGGCGTTTCTTTGACAGTTAGCGAGCCGCTGTTTAGTATGCAGCTGCCTGGGCAATGGAAGGAGTCTGCGCGTGATAACGATCCTAGTTTTCATAGCATCCAGTGGAACTATACCGGCGGCAAAAGTTCGGATAAGTGGGTGCGAATTTATATGGATACAATTCCGACGACGATGGCGTTTAATTATTTACTACCGGTTGTGCCTTCTGAGGGCGGAGGGTTGAGCCCCGGGCAAATTTCTGACAACTGCGTTAATTTTACTCAAGGCGCTAACCCCGCAAATCGCGACGCATCAACTCCTATTGCTAGTGAATCCTTAACTGCACGTTGGCAGCAAGTTACATTCCCTTGCGACAACACTCATACAAGTCACCAGGTTGTGGGAACTGGCAGTACAGAAGGCGGTAATGTTGTAACGGTCACCGGCCCAACCCGAGGCTCGCACAAGTATTTTTTTATGTTCAAGGATGACAACTACCACCCCGATTACTCTCTGTTTTCTAGCGTCTTATCGAGTTTTAAAGCCAAGTAATTTAGGAGCAAAAAATACTACAGCGTAATTTTAGCCGTGCGTGATATGCTAAATTTAAGGTCAAAAGTTAACAAATAATATCCGGAAGTAGGTTAGATTCCTACGCTGTGCCGCAACGGTTAAAGCCCGACACGGATTATAAAGTCTCCCGAGCAGGAGCCAAGGGTTTTTTATAGACCCCCCATCCGCTCGGGATAGGGGTTTTTAGATTGAGCGAAACTTACGGAGCTACCATGGAAATCGGAGGCGTATCTACGTCTGATGATTTTGATGTGGGACCGAATCCTAACAATTTTGTCAGTCCTTTGGAAGGGTTTTCGTACGAGGAGGTTCTGGCCGCGGCCGAGGATTTAGATAACTTTTTAGCGCCAATTCTAGCTGCCCACGCTACCACGGTTATACGTTGCGATCGATTGGGCGGAGCCGAAATGACGCTGGGCAATGCCATAAATACTATTTGGCCGCCGTCCGCTAAAGGGGCGATGATAATAGAAGGTCCGGCTTCGGTAATATCCGAGGTTCAGGGGATGCTGGCCAATCAGGTGGTAGAAGTTGGGGTTCCGGCCGAAGAGGCCGAGCCTGAAGTTGGCGAAATCGCTAAAGCCGAAGAAATTGACAGGAAGAGTGAGGCGACCGAAGCAATCCCGGAGGCGCAGACTCCTGTCGGGTCGCAGAAAATTGAAGCGGAGACGGCTGCGGCTGAAGGTACTAAATCCCCGGAGCAACTAGTTAGTGCGGCAGAAGCTTATGTACCTGAAGCCACCGGCAGGGTTACCGTAGAAAATCTAGCGCCTGTCAATTCTAGTCAAGTCCCCGGTAAGGCTGAAGCAGCTGTTAAAATTTCGGACGGTCCTACAAGAACCATCGCAGCAGATAGTATCGTAGCGCCAAAAGCACCGGTGGTAACGAGCAAAATATCCAGGACTTCAAGCCAAGAATTTTCTAGAACTGGGGCTAGAATTGGGACTGGCGAAGAATCTAAACCCGTGGAACCTGTAGTCAAAAAAAATACGGACAAAGTAGAACCCGCCAAAGCTAAAGCCGAAGCCGAAGAAATTACTATTGCACATGTGACTGCCGCCGAGGTTCCCAAAGCGCAGGCCTCAGTAAAAACGGCGGAGGTACAGATTCCAGAAAAAGAAGTAGCTCCTGCTGCTGAAGACACAGAACAATTTACTGTTGAACCAGGGCAACAATCCTCAGCCAGTAACGAAACTGTGGTGACTTTGGAACCACATGTAGAAGTAGGTGTCGAACCTGTAATTCCCACATCTGAATTTGCTAGCGGCACAGATAGTGTGTCGGCGGAGGCTATTACGGACACAGCTGTGTCCGCGCCGGAAGGTTCTCTGGAGTCAGACAATTTAGTTACAGAAATTGGTAGTGGTGGCGCGGATGAAGCACCCACACCACCCGCAACAGCTTCAGCCGAGGCTGCTAAACCCAATAGTGTAGAACCCACCAGCGGACAAGAAGCTAGCGCAGACCAGCAAGCGCCTGATCCTGGGTTGTTGGTTGTGGATGTTGCAGTGAATGCCGCTATGGAAGCTGTGGCTGGGGGCCCCTCTCAACTCGACACAGAACGAGGAGCTGATTCTCTCGAACTACCTGTAGTAGATGAAGCAAATGATGAGGCTGTGCCTACACCGCGTAGTACCATAGAGCTGGATGAGTCCGGTGCAGTCGAGCCGAAACTTGGCATTCCTGTAGACCAACTGAATATTGAGGGATCTGTAGATTTAGTCGAAACCGGGAAAGTTGTGTTAGGCTGTCTGACTGAACCAGACTTAGAAGCTGCTGCGATGCAAGAGTCCCTTACTCATGTGATCGCAGAATCTGATTTACTGGACCTGCCCAAAATCCCTGTACCCCCAGAATCGTCAGATGAGGGATCAACCAATTTTTATTCCCTTGAAGTAGCTACAGAAGATCTTGAAGAAAATGAGGTTTTGGGCGGGTCCGGTTCAGAAACCGAAGAAGTCGCCTTAACTATGCAGGCCAGGGATGAACCGGATTCATTGCAACAAGCGGAAATTACCATCCCAGAAGGACTAATTAGAACCAGCGCGCCGATTGAGGGGATTGAAGATACTCTTGTTCAGCTAACCAAACAGATCGAAACTAGCGAACCGGAGACAACCAAGAAGGCAAACGAAATCCTCGATAAGATATTGGAAGTATCAGCCGAGCTAAACACTGACGAGGGCGAGGGTATGGTTAGCGAGCTTGAAATCCAGGGGGAGTTAAGGGAATTATTCGCCGAGCTTTTGATTGAGCTGGAAATTGAGCACACGCCGGAACTAGTTGAGTCTTTGGCACGGCTGACACTTAAGCTACACCTAGCTGATGAAATTGAGAAGCTGAAGAATGAGGAAGAGATAAATAAAGCACGTCAAGGCACTGGTACTCACGAACTTATTGCGACGCCAGTTGTGGGTATAGACAACGCTAAAAATGGCATTGCTCATGCATACGCAATCGGAAAATCTGCTCTTCAACTTTATCTAAGCCAAGTGGCCCCTAATAAACTAAGAATTTAGTTCTTGGGTTTTGTGAGGGCGGCCATGCTTTGTACTATGGCGTGACCCAGGTGGCGTTCATGCTCGGCGGCGGCGTCAAGCACTCCAAATTGTTCTTCTAAATACTTAAGATGTTTGTTTCGGAAGGTGTGGAATGCGCTTTTGCTAACACCAGAAGTTCTAATAAAGTCGCCGATTTTTTCGCTACCGATAAAGTGTGGCAAAATTACATAGCTTGCGCCTTGGCGGTAAAGCGTTGCAGCTTGTTCGGCGCTTTCGGCCTCGCAAATTACCACGCAGCTAGGATTTTTATCTTCGACAAACCTTAGTAATATAGAAGTCGCCTCGTAGTCGGTAATTGTAGAAACAACCAGCTTCGCAGTAGATATGCCAGCTTCTTCCAGTAGTTCTATATCCGTAGCATCGCCATACAAGTAATTTATGCCACGGTGTTCCATTGTCTCTATAACTTCCGGGTCGTAATCTACAACCACAAAACTTTTTTTGAGCTGTTTGAACACTCGCACGAATTCATGCCCGCCCTTGCGGTAGCCAAAAAGAATAAAGTCGTAATTCATAACACCTTTTTGTTCGTGATTTGTGTGGCGGCGTTCAAACATTCCTAAATACTTTTCAAAATTGGCGTAAACCTTGTCGCTATAAGTAACCAGGTAAGTAGAAATAGCGATGGTAATCAGGGCGATAAACGTCAACATGCTAACAATTTTTTGACTGATTAAGCCCTGCTGCTGGCCAAGAATAACTAGAATTATAGAGAATTCACTAACTTGGGTTAGGGCCAGGGCAGTTTTAAAACTTGTACGTTTTGTGTAGCCCAAAAAACCTAAAGTTGCCATAATGATTAGCGGCTTTAAAACCACAACTATTAATACCGCAGCCAGAATAACGGGGATTAGTTCTGTAAATCCGCGCAAAGACAGCTCTGTGCCGAGCGCTATAAAAAACACGATTACAAAAAAGTCGCGCAAAGGGCGCAGCCGTGAGGCAATCTCCTGCGCATAAGGCAACCCGGCCAGACTAATACCAGCCGCCAAAGCACCAACCTCTAGCGAGAATCCAGATTTGGCTAATAATGCGGCGCTTCCCAATCCCCAAGCTATGGCGAACAAAAACAAGACTTCTTGGTCGTTAGCGATTAATTTTTTAGCATGAGGCAAAACTTCTGTACTGACCAGGTACATAATAATGCCGATAATTAAACCTTTTATAACAAGGTCGCCCAGCAGGCTAACACTTAGCCATTGACCGTCGTGCGCAGATGCAATAAAAAGTAAAAATATGCCGGCAATAACGTCTTCTACCAGCGATGCGCCGATTGTCAGTTTGCCGTGCAAACGCTCGACTTCCCGCTTATCGCTCAGAAGTTTTAGCGCCACAATCGTGCTGTTAATAGTAAGGCCAATAGATACAAAAAATGCTTCAGCGTGGGACAGTCCAAGCGCTCTGGTCACAAACCATGCAAGCGTTCCGGTAATAATCATCTGTGTGGCGGTAACTATCATGGATGGTTTGCCAACCTCTTTAACTACTTTCGGCTTCATCCCTAGGCCGATAATAAACAGTAGCAAGGCGATACCGAGCGTTCCAAAAACCTTTAGAGTATCCGGCGAATCAAGCACATGCAGCGCGGCCGGTCCGATAATAACACCGGTCAAAATATGCCCAATCATCAGTGGTTGGCCGATAGCACGCATAACAATAGCCACCGCTGCGCCAATTGCGATTATTACACTCAAACCATAGAAGAGATTATCCATTAAGACCTATTTTAACTTAGAAACCCTTATGCTAAAAGAAGGATAAGATGGCGGCCAAGCCGGCCACAATCATTACGCCGGTGACCACCCAGCCGATATTTGTAGTCGAACGCTTATTTACCCATTCGCCCATAATGTGTTTATTGCTACTAATTAAAACGATAAGTGTCAGAACTACAGGGGCGACGATACCGTTGGCTATGGCCGAATAGATTAGCGCTTTAATTGGATCTATACCAAGAAAGTTCATCCCAAGTCCAACCAGGACGGAAATTAGCAGAACTCCGTAAAAAGCGTGAGCCTGCTTGAGCTTGCGGTAAAGTCCTTCGCGCCATTTAAAACTTTCGGCGGCGGCGTAGCTGCTTGATCCAGCTAAAACCGGGATGGCCAAAAGCCCAGTTCCTATAATTCCAATCGCAAACAGGAAGTATGTAGCATTGCCGGCAAATGGTCGCAAGGCCTCTGCCGCCTGAGCGGCGCTTTTAATCTCGGTGATGCCGGCAGGGAAAAGGATCGCTCCACAGGCCGCAATAATAAAAAACATAACCACGTTAGAAAGCAGCATTCCGCTCCACACATCAACTCGCATGGCGCGAATTTCGTCTGGATGGGCGCCTTTGCGTGAAGCCATAGTAGTCTTACCGTCTAAGATTTGATTTTCTACTTCCTGCGAAGTTTGCCAAAAAAATAAGTAAGGGGAAATTGTGGTTCCCAAAATCGCACATATCAAAAGCAGCTGGGTTTTGTCCCAATGGATAGATGGCTGAATGGCATGGTGAATAACATCGCCCCATTGCAAATGTGCCAAAATAGCCGAAGCCACGTAGGCTAGCAGCACTAGCGCCATCCATTTTAGGTAATGCGCATACCGAGCATAGGGTAGGAATATTTGCAGCACCACACATAAAAACGCAAAGCCAATAACTGCCGCGCCAAAATTAACGCTAGGCCTAAGTAGCTGGACGGCTTTGGCCATCGCCCCAAGGTCGGCGCCGATGTTGAAGGCATTGGCAGCGAATAGCATCACCGTGCAAACATAAAGAGTCCTTTTAGAAAAATGAGCACGAATGTTACCTGCTAGCCCGCGGCCGGTAACAATTCCTATTCTGGCGCACATTTCTTGCACGACTGCCATAAGGGGGAAGGTGAATACACTTAGCCAAAGAAGCTGAAAACCGTATTGCGCGCCAGTTTGTGAATAAGTTGCAATACCGGAAGGATCGTCGTCGGAAGCGCCGGTGGTTAGCCCGGGCCCCAGCACGTTCCAGTATTCCCTAGTCTTTTTAACTGTTTTGCTATTTGGTATAGCATTTGCCAAGTGTTCGGTCTCGGTTATTGTAGCATCAAGCGCCGACGCGGGCGCCTCGGCTATTCTTTCTAGTATATTTTTTTTAGCCATAGTTGCGTTTATATAGAGTCTAGAGCATATGGTATACGCTAAGAAGATTTAACACAACCGCAATCGTCGACCACTACAGATTGAAGCTATGACTTGGCGATTGCTGCGTCGATAAGCTTTTTGAATTTGGCAAAACTAGGGCCGTTGGTATCAGACACCTGGCTGGTTTGTATTGGTTTACCGTTTATGAAAAAGCTTGGAGTTGCTTGCTCTTGGCCGGTTTTAAGAAACGCCGCAAGGTCTGCATTGATAGACGTATTTACCTGCCCGCCAGCATAGTCTGTTTTAAACTTAGCTACATCAAGCCCAAGTTGCTGGGCGTAAGTATTAAAGAAGGTCTGCGAGTTCTTGGCTTCGGTCCAGTTTTGCCAATTGGTCTGGTCGTAAAGCATGTCGTGCATTTCCCAGAATTTGCCCTGCAAGGCAGCTGCTTCGGCTGCGCGCGCCGCCGCAAAAGCGTTAGGGTGAAGCTGCGTAAGCGGAAGGTTTCGGAATTGAAGTTTAATATCTTGCTTGTAGGTATCAAGCACCTGTTTAACCACCGGGAAGTATGATTCGCAGACAGGGCATTGGTAGTCGCCGTACTCTAGCAATGTTACATTCTTTTTGCCCTCGCCAATCACATGGTTGGTGGCTTTATCCGGGGTTGCCGAACCGCCGCCAGGCGCTTTACTGTTTGAATTCTGACTCGCTACAAAAATCCCACCAAACACAATAATAAGCACGGACAATATAGCTAAAAATCTCTTATCCATAAGTTTCGTTAATCGAACCTCCTTTTTTCTACTTTCCATAATACCATCAATGCCATATTCTTTTGATGTAAGATATAACTATGAAAACCGCAATCATAATAATATGGTCTGTGCTTTTTGCTCTGAGTGTTTTAACGGTTAAAGTCAGTGGTTCTTTAACGGTCAAAGAACTTCGCCGCCGCGCTCGCAGTGGACACGACGCAAATGCCGCCGCAGTTTATAAGATGGTTGCTTATGGCAGAAGTCTGGATTTGTTTTTATGGCTAGTTGCCGCCACTGCCGCAGCCGCGCTTTTTTTGATGGCGGCGAATTATAACTCTTGGTTGGGCGTTGCCGCAGTTCTGCTAATTAGCAGCATTGTATTAACGGACAAAAAATTTACTAGCACCGATCATATAGCTTGGCGCGTTGTCACAGTAGTAGCACCGGCAATTACCAGTATTTTAAGCTTTGTGCGCCCTGTTGTAGTTAGAATTCCCGACCGGCTAAAAAGTTTGCGACAATTACACATTCATACTGGAGTTTATGAAAAAGAAGACCTACTGGATTTAGTTAAGGCGCAGATAGAGCAGCCGGACAATCGCATCCCGGAAGAAGATTTAAATGTTGTGGCTGGCGCGCTGACATTTGGCGATAAAACGGTTGGTAGCATAATGACACCGCGCAGAATAGTAAAGTTCGTATCCGCTAGTGACGCCGTAGGTCCTCTATTAATGGACGAACTGCACGCCAGTGGGTTTAGCAGGTTTCCAGTGGTTAAAGATTCCCTAAAAGCAGCTAATCCAACAATCGTCGGAACTTTGTACTTAAAAGATCTGGTTGGCCACGAGGGCAAAGGCAAGGTGAGCGATGTTATGAATTCCAAGGTCTACTTTATAAACGAAGCCCAGAATTTACGTGAAGCGCTAGCCGTATTCCTAAAAACACAACACCACTTGTTGGTGGTAGTGAATAACTTTGAGGAAATATCTGGAGTAATAAGTACCGAAGACGTTATTGAGCAAATTTTGGGCGCTAAAATTGTGGACGAATTCGACCAATACGACGATCTTCGCGCCGTCGCCGCGCATGAAGCTCAAAAAGAACATCATCGCTATAGCCAAAGAGCATCGACTGAGGTAGAATGACCAGTAATGAAGTTGTTTGTAAGTTGCATAAATAATATGAATCCACGGGCCGCTCTGGCTGCTTTTTAAAGCTGGCAGTTATTGAAGAGTTTTGGCCCATAACCCTAGGCTTACAACTAAATTAATCAGGAATAACTAAAAATGAGAATCTTAAGTTCAGAAATTGCCGGACACATTGGCGAAGAAATTTTAATCAAAGGCTGGCTGCATAAAAAGCGCTTGCTAGGCGGGCTAAACTTTATTAATGTCCGCGATCGCCGTGGCTTGGTCCAGATATTAGTCCAGGATAAAGACGAGGTAGAGAAGCTGCGCGGATTGCAGATCGGTACAGTTCTGGAAGTTACCGGAAAAGTTATCGAAGACGAACGTGCCCCGGGCGGAGCCGAAATTCACGATCCAAAACTGACTGTGCTGGTGCCAGTAACAGATGAATCACCGATAGAAATTGACAAACCTCTAAGCCACAAGCCAGACAACCTAGATACGTTGTTCGACAACCGAGTGGTTGGTCTGCGTAACCTGGACGAACAGACTATTTTTAAAGTCCAGGGCAAGGTGCTGGAAGCCACACGTAGTTACTTAAAAGAAAACGACTTTACAGAAATGAACACGCCCAAGCTGTTAGCAGAGGCCACCGAGGGAGGAGCAGAAGTCTTTAAGTTGGATTATTTTGGTAAGGAAGCAACACTGGCCCAAAGCGCTCAGTTTTACAAGCAGATTATGGTAGGGGTTTTTGAGCGGGTTTTCGAAACAAACCCAACTTATCGTGCCGAACCCAGCGCCACAACTCGCCACATGACCGAATACATAACTATTGACGTAGAGCTTGGATTCATAGAATTCGAAGATCTTTTAAAACTGGCTAGTGGCTTACTGAACCGTATTGTGGACGATGTTTATAGCGAATATGGCGACCGGCTTAAGCGCTGGAATGCTAGTAAGCCCGTGCTGAGTGCCGATTTGCCACAGATTCCAATGCGCGAAGTTCATGGACTTTACGCTAAGGCAAACAAAACAGCAGTAAGCGACGAAGGCGACTTGTCCCCTGACGAAGAAAGATGGATTTGCGAATACGCCAAAAAGAATTTGGGCAGTGAGGCTGTTTTTGTTACCGAGTGGCCAAGTACCGACAAGACTTTCAAATTTTACCACCGCAAAAATGCCAATAACCCTGAACTGGCCGACCGCGCAGACCTACTGTTCCGCGGAGTAGAAATTGCTACAGTGCCGATGCGCGAACACCGCTACGAAGTTCTAGTAGATCAACTAAAAACTTTAGCTAACGGCGATCCGGATCATCCCGGGTTTAAACATTACCTGGCGGCATTCAAATATGGTTTGCCTCCGCATGGCGGTTTTGGCTGGGGGCTAGAACGTACCACCGAAAAGCTAATCGGTCTAAATAACATCAAAGAAGCAACGCTATTTCCAAGAGATATGAACAGGCTAGCGCCATAAGCGGTAATGTTTTTCTTGCATTTAAAAAAAATCTCCCTAAACTCTAAAGCATAAGTACTAATCTAGGGCAAAGGCTCTAAACAAATTAAGTGGGGAGAACAAGTTAGCCATGCAAGAACAAAGTAACAATGAATCATCAAATTTGGGTCCTAACAAAAAAGGCGGCCTAGTATCGGCTCTAAAAACACCAAAAGTAATGGTCCTGCTGCTAATCGTCGTAGCCTTGGGTCTATTCCTAGTTGTTAAATCATCTTCTAACAACGACCAAGCCAAAAAGGACATAGCAGCCACCCAAAACATGGCTCACATAACTATCACTAAGGACGGCTTCGTACCAGCCAACCTGGTAGTTAAAAAGGGAACTAAAATTGAATGGGTTAACACCGATTCTGCCATTCACCAAATCCAAGCCAACCCCCACCCAACCGGCACTAGCCTGCCTGGTCTAAGCTCCGCCATCCTAAATACTAACCAGTCTTACCAATATACCGCTAACACATCTGGCAGCTTTGGCTACCACGATCACATAAATCCTACAGTTAACGGCACACTTGAAGTTAAGTAATAGAAGCATAAATAGAGAATAAGAAGATAATATGAAAAAACTACGTAAGCAAAAGCATCCAGAAGTAAACAAAGATCCTTTCCATGTTCTAGGCAAAAATAAAAAATATTCAGCGGCGGACAGTTCGACAACTAGCGGCAAGTCCACGCTTCTAGGTAATGCACGTCTGTCTCGACCAGCCCTAATAACCTTTGCTGCGGCTTTTGTAGCAATAAGCGCTTTATTTATTTTCCGTTCTTTCGCGGCTTCTACACTAACTGCCACTCCCTCCAACTTTTCCAGTGTCTTTAATAGTGCTCAAGCCGGCGATACCGTTCAACTAGCCTCCGGCTCCTACGGTTCCTTCAACGGCGGAGTTAAATCCGGCATGGTCA
>CAZUXR010000003.1:0-60563 GCA_964624785.1 uncultured Candidatus Saccharibacteria bacterium | reverse complement strand
CCCTCGACACGCGGCTTAAGAGGCCGCTGCTCTAACCAACTGAGCTACAGGCCCATTACCCCTGAGTACTTGTAACGGGTAGCTATTATAAGGTATCTGTAAATTTTGGTGTCCGCGGACGGATGGTTGCTAATGCATCACGCAGATTTTGGCATCGGAGCAAGCTCCTGCTGACAAAATCTTGGTGTCCGACCGCCTTTTTCGACGGTTCGAGTTCGCATTCGCAAACTACCAGGTGAATGAACTTACCTTCCAGGCGAATTCACTCACCTGGTACCCGCGGACGGATTCGAACCGCCGACCCTATGTTCCGAAGACAGATGCTCTAATCCGCTGAGCTACGCGGGCGCTTTAGCTGTAAATAGCTACAACAGGGGCAATTTTAACACTTTACTGGCTAAGTTGCCAGCGTGATTAGCGTTTGGTTATTTTGTTTTAGAACGACTGTAAGCTACAAAATAGTACAAAAGCGCTAATGGAGGGATAAATAACAACGCAATTCCCCAAAGTAGTTGTGGTGTATCACCAAGTTTTTTGTTCTGTAAAACATTAAGAAACATAAGAACCCAAAAAGCTACCAGCCCAATAAAAATAACAGCCATCAAAATCAGGGCTGCAACCGACCAAGCGCGACCATCGTTAATTGAATTATCTTCGGATGAACGCTGAAGGTGAGCGAGTACTAGTGTATGTGTCATCATAAAATTTATTATACAGTATTGTCGGTTTTATTGGCTTCGTCAGGCGAAGGAAGTTTTTTGGCTACATCTGTTATATGCTGTTGTGTTTGGTTCAGGGTAGTTTGCAAAATCTGCATTACGCTTTTAGCGTGTTCGCGGCTCATGCCAATTCTGGACACAGACGCTGGCTGCTTACCGGGACCGCTGTTTTGCATAAAGTTCATCACGACACCGTAGTTGTTGACCGTTACATCCACGATATCGGTAAACAGAATTGGATTTTCGGCTTGCGGTATGGCCAAATGAACCTGGTGAGCATTATCTGGAACCTGCAAAATAGAAACATTGTTAACGCCGTAGCCTGCCAGACTCCAAAGCCGAACGGCTTCTTCGTCCTGAGCATTAAAATGACTAATTAGCAGCAGCAGAATTTCTTCGCTTGGGCGCGATTGCCCAAGTTCGTACGCTGCCATTTCGCGCACATCGATTTCTACCGAGCCAGATACTTCCGCCAAAGTTTCTTTAGCACCGACCCGCAGCGCCTTTAGTCTGCGGCCAAGCGGCCTGAAAGGTCTTGTTTGCTGAGGTTTGTCCATTCCCATACACATATATTTTAGCAGATACATAAATAGACCCGACTTTTGCAAATAGAAGTCCAGTATAATGATGCTTGTGAATATATTAGAAAACGTAAATTTGGCAGAGCACAGCACTATGCGCTTGGGGGGCCAAGCACGCTGGCTGGCCACCGCTGTAACAGATGAGCAGGTGTATGAATTAAATGCTTGGGCAGCCAAAAAAAACGCTCCCGTAATGATGATCGGCCAAGGCAGCAATATTGTCTGGCGCGACGAAGGCTACCAGGGACTAGTAATTGTTAACGGAATCCGCGGCCGAGAAATATTAAGCCAAGATGACAAAAGCGTGGTCGTACGCATTGGTGGCGGTGAGGTATGGGACGAAGTTGTAGCTTGGAGTGTAGAGCAAGGTTTAAGCGGTATTGAATTCCTTTCGCTTATCCCGGGCACGGCGGGCGCTGGTCCGGTGCAGAACATTGGTGCATACGGCGCGGAGCTAGCCGATACTCTGATAGAGGTAGAGGCATACGATACTCAAACCGAATCGTATGGCGGAATAACTAACAGCTCCTGCGGATTCGGCTACCGTACCAGCCGTTTTAAGACCAACGATCGCGGCAGGTTTATGATTTTGGCAATAGTACTAAGGCTCACCAAAACAACTCCCACTCCACCTTTTTATGAAGCTCTGCAAAAATATTTAACAGACCATAACATTACAGAATTCACTCCAGCCAATATTCGCAAAGCAGTAATTGCTATTCGCCGCAGCAAACTTCCCGACCCTTCCGTTGTTGCCAATAACGGGTCCTTTTTTACACTGCCGATCATAGAACCATCTCAATTCGAAGGCCTAAAAGCACGCTACCCGGATATCAAAGGCTGGCCAACCAAAGACGGCAAGGTAAAAGTTGCCGCTGGCTGGCTGGTAGAACAAGCCGGGTTTAAGGGCATGCACGACCAAGCAACTGGCATGACAACCTGGCCAGCACAAGCGCTGGTTTTGGTAAACGAACATGCTCGCAATACTGCCGACCTGCTGGCATTCAAACAAAAAATCGTGGATAAAGTCCAAGACATGTTTGGAATTACCTTGGTTCAAGAGCCCGAACTTTTGCCTTAGTTATCGCTAGGGAGCGGGAATTTTAGAGCGAATTCTTTGACTTGAGCGCGAATTTTATCTAAAGCAGCTTCGTCATTACGTTTGGCAATAGCCTGGTGCATCCATTCGGCAACCAGTTCCATATCGGCTTCTTTTAATCCGCGAGTGGTAATGGCTGGTGTGCCAAGTCGAATCCCACTCGGGTCAAAAGGACTACGAGGATCAAATGGCACAGTATTTTTATTGACTGTAATACCTGCCTTACCTAAGGCCGCTTCTGCTTCTTTGCCTGGCACGTTTTTATTGGTTAAATCGATCAAAAGCAGATGGTTATCGGTTCCCCCCGTTACCAGTTCAAAGTCGCGTTCGGTCAATTCGCTCGCCAATTTTTTAGCATTTTTTACTACTTGCTCGGCATATTCCTTAAATTCCGGTTGTGCGGCTTCTTGTAGGGCAACCGCTATAGCTGCTGTTTGATGATTATGCGGACCACCCTGCAAGCCAGGAATAATAGCTCTGTCGATTAAAGTAGGTAAGTTCTCGCGAGTTCGTTCAACTTTTTTGAGGGGAGTAGAAGGATTGCCATTGCACATTATCAATGCGCCACGAGGTCCTCTAAGTGTTTTGTGAGTTGTAGTGGTAACCACATCGGCAATGCCAATCGGCGAAGGATGAACGCCACCAACTACCAAACCGGCAATATGAGATATATCTGCGAGCAGCCAGGCATTGACGCTATCGGCAATATCGCGAAGTTTTTGCCAATCAAAAATCCGCGGGTAAGCTGTAGCTCCTACAATCAATAGTTTTGGCTTTTCTTTGCTGGCAAGCTCCTGCATTGCATCATAATCTAAATATCCATCCTTACCCGTTTTATATTGAACTGATCTGTAAAATCGGCTTGAGAAGTTTACGCCTAAACCATGAGTCATATGTCCGCCAAAGAATAGTTCTAATCCCATTAGAGTATCGCCTGGATCAAGCAAAGCATAATAAGCCGCCATGTTAGCAGGAGAACCAGAATAGGCCTGCACATTAGCATGGTCAACCCCAAAAAGCTCCTTAGCTCGATCGCGAGCAATATTTTCGACTTTATCAACAAATTCGCAACCACCATAATAGCGCATACCAGGATAACCTTCGGAATACTTATCGGTCATAACGCTACCAAGCACTTTAAGCACATCCGCTGATGCGTGATTCTCGCTCGGAATCATCTCTAGGCCTTCCGTTTGCCGATTATGTTCAGATTCAATAAGTTCCGCTACAACATCGTCTTGCATTAGTTTATCCTCCTTTATTTAATCTAATTGTACCAACTAAACTCTCATACATAAGTTGTAATTTTGAAATTTCAAACCATCAAATAAAATAACCTATCGCTCATTTTATTTGATGGTTTTGTTGAGCTACTTGGGCAGACAAATTCGGTTAATGAATGGTTAATCGGTTTTGTATTAAATTTATATCGGTTGTGGTATTATTTGTTAGCCAATATGCATACCACTAATCAAAAAATTGGTTTATTAATCCAAAAAATAAGACAAGAACGTGGCCTTACTCAGGCCGAATTTGCCAAAAAACTTGGTACCAGCCAATCGGCCGTTAATCGCATTGAGCACGGCAATCAAAACCTAAGTTTGGATACCCTAGGCCGAATTAGCGATGTACTTAATAAACAAATCATATCCGTAAATAGCGGCGCAGTTAACTTGCGGGTAGATGGCGGGCACCCCTTGCGCGGTGAAATCGAGCTTAAAACTTCTAAAAATGCAGCTGTAGCACTGCTGTGCGCCAGCCTGCTCAACAAAGGCACAACGCGACTAAAACGCGTTCCAAAAATAGAGGAATTAAATAGAATTATAGAAGTCCTGATAAGTATAGGTGTCCATGTACGCTGGGTTGGCGATAGCGATTTGGAAATTAAAGTTCCAGAAAAGCTTAAGCTGGGTGCCATAAACGAAACCGCCGCTCGTAAAACCCGGGCTGTAATCATGTTAGTAGGTGCGTTAATGCATGATTACGATAACTTCAAGGTGCCATACGCTGGTGGGTGCGAACTCGGCCGCAGGACAGTCCTGCCACACATTTACGCCTTAGAAGAATTTGGCACAAATGTTATTGCCCACGACGGCCACTACAGTATAAGAGTTTCTAAACACCTGCCTAAAAAACCTATTGTTTTGTACGAATCTGGCGACACCGTAACAGAAAACGCTCTATTGGCAGCGGCTGGATTCGAAGGCGAATCTATTATAAAAATGGCGAGCGCAAATTACATGGTTCAAGATTTGTGTTATTTCTTGCAAAAACTTGGCGTTAAAATCGATGGAATTGGTACGACTACTTTGCGAATACGCGGCGTAAAATCGATTAAGAAAAATGTTACTTATTCCCCGAGCGAAGACCCAGTAGAAGCAATGACTTTCATCGCGGCGGCCGTTACCACTAACTCTTCTATAACAATCAAACGCGTGCCGATCGACTTTGTAGAACTGGAGTTATTCAAACTGGAAAAGATGGGACTTAAATTTAACTCGGGGCCCAGCTATAAGGCAGATAACGGTCACACCGATTTGGTAGATTTAATAATCTACAAGCACAACGGCAAATTAACTGCTCCGGAAGAAAAACTTTACGGACGTCCCTTCCCTGGGCTAAACATAGATAATTTACCGTATTTTGTTCCAATTTGTGCCGTTTCCCGCGGACGCACGCTAATTCACGATTGGGTTTATGAAGATCGTGCCTTGATGTATACGGAAATGAAGAAGATCGGGGTCAAACTAGAGTTAGCCGACCCGCACCGCGTATTTATCGACGGTCCAACCGATTGGCGGGCCGCCGACATTGTTGCGCCCAGCGGTTTGCGGCCGGCGGTACTGCTTTTAATTGGCATGCTTGCATCCCCAGGAACGTCGATGCTGCGCAACGTTTATACCATCAACCGCGGTTACGAAGATTTGGCCGACCGCCTAAACAGCCTTGGCGCCCGAATAAGCGTAATCCACGAACTCTAGATATTTTTTAGCTACCAGTATGTATAATCAATAGCAGGATGGTCAGAACAAAAAAGAAAAATAAATCAAAAAAACCAGAGCTAGCTGGAACTCGCGTAAGCCTAAAGTTCAAAAAACATGTCATACCGCCGCTAGGTGGACTATTGGTAGCGGTTTTAGTTTTTGGATTTTTTAACTCTCAACTGCTATCGGGCAGGATTGCATATTACCTCAATGACCACAACGGCCAAAAGACCGTGCAGGACAATCAGGTTGCCGCCGCATCAACAGATAAAAATGCTCCGCCAAAACTTATAATTAATAGCATTAAGGTCACTGCTCCTGTTATATTTGATCAAACCACTATTAACGAGGGTACTTTCCAGAAAGCGCTTCACAATGGAGTAGTCCATTACCCTAACACCGCCAACCCAGGCCAGACTGGAAACGTAGTGATTTTTGGGCATTCAAGCGGTCAATGGTGGGCGCCAGGAAATTATAAATTTATCTTTACACTGCTAGACAAAGTGAAGATAGAAGACAGAATTTATCTGGAATACCAGGGCACTCGTTATATCTACAGGGTTTATAATACAAAAATCGTGCAGCCAACCGATCTATCCGTGCTTAACCAAAGTAGCAATCATATGTTAACCCTCTTAACATGCACCCCTGTCGGAACAAGTTCTAAGCGACTTGTAATCCAGGCTCAGCAGATAATCCCAGCTGTGAGCAACAACCACGACGCCACCCAAGCCGCTATGCTACCAACCAATGCCCAAGGCAGCAAGTTGCCCAGCCAAGGATCCTCGTTCTGGACCGACCTAAAAAGCTTGTTTTAAGCAGTTTCCATTATATAGCGACGGTCGCTGCGGTTTTCCCACAATCCATCGGTATTGCGAAATTTGCGCAAGATAACTACTTCTACAAATGCTTTTAAGAATACACCTAGGCTTATCCATCTGATCATATACACCTGGGGAAAAGCACTGATAACATCCCAGCGCTTGGAACGAGCAGCAGCCATAAAGTTGATAATAAATGTCACGAACACATCGACTACAAAAGCCATAGCAAGAGCCGCCGAAGTATGGCGAGTGATGGTCAAATAAGGAACCCACACTAGATAACTAACAAAGAAAAGCAGGTTTTGCATTATTTGGTAGGACAAATACGCATCGATTGGAGTAGCCTTGCGACCTATTTTGTGGCGAATCATACTCTGCAAGCCGCCGCGGTTCCAGCGGGTAATCTGTTTAGTGTAATCCCTGATGGTTTTAGGATCTTGGGTGTATGCAATGGCACCTGGAATAAATTGCACTGTACCAAGCTTCTTCCGGTGAAGCTGCATAGTTACGTCAAAATCCTCGGTTAACGATTTGTTATCAAAGTTAACTTTTTCAAAAACATCAGCACGAAAGCAAGAAGTCGGACCAGGTATAACTGGAACAACGTTGAGCATAGTTTGCAGTCGGCGGTGAATTTCCATGCCAATAGTGTATTCAAACACTCTATATTCACTGACACGCTTGCCAGGTAAACTACGGATATACCCAGTAGCGGCAGCATTTTTTATGCGCAGTTCACGGCGGAAGATCGTAAAGTAATCCGGAGCAAATGCACCGTCGGCGTCGGCAATGTGAATCCAACGGTAGCGTTTTGTTAATTCAAACTTTTTTGAACCTTTTGTTAGCGCTAGACCTTTACCGCTGCGCTCAACTTTTATAACATTTTCGGATGGCAAAATTGCCTTAGCAACTTCGCTTGTGGCATCACTCGAATTGTCATCCACTACATAAATGTCCTGCAATGACATACCGGCATCAATCGCAGATTGGATGGTTCTACCCAAAACGATTTCCTCATTATGCGCAGCGATCAACAGCGCGATCAAAGGTTTAGATTTATTGCCCAAGGCTCGTGGAGTTGCCTGAGTTATATGCTTTGACGGATTTACGGGAACCATAATCTTAGCCACGGCTGCATGTGCTCTTTTTTTAGTAATGAAGTATGTATTCCTATTTAGAGGAGCGATTACTGGACGGCCATGCCACTGAGTTTTCCTGTTGGCGTAATTTATAGCATATTTTAGGGGTCTAATGGTTTTCATATTAATTACTCCTTTTTTGGCTAGCAGCAATAGAATCCAATACTTGGCCGACTGTTGCGCTGCGGGTTTTATCCGATCCAATGAACTTCATCTGGTCGGCGAAATCTTTAGGGTTAACACTATACTCTTCATTGCTATAATCCACTTGGTGGTAAGTTAAAATTAGCCAACCGTTGCGAGCTTTTGCTTCATCTAACAACTTCTGCAGGTCATAAACTGTTGTAGATTTGCGAACCGAATATGACTTGAGATTAAGCGCATTAAAGCTGCTTTTAATATTTATGTTGCCCAGCGCATTGGCAGCTGGGTCGCCTTCAGCATTTTTTTGCGAACGGTAATACTTGCTAATTTCGCTCAGGGTGTGGGCATTATAGGCACCGTACGGAGATGTAAAGTCTTTGGTCAGACCAAAATCTTTAGTTATTGTCTGCTGCGAACCACTGAGCTCATGGTCGAGTTGTTTATCATCGAGCATTGTAAGGTCTGGGTGCGTAATAGTATGAGCGGCAATTTCGTGGCCAGCAGATTGCATAGATTTAAGCTGCTTAACTGACATATAAGACGGTTGATTAAATGTATCTGTTATAACATATTGGGTTGTGTGAATGCCGTTTTGCTGTAGAACTGGCAGAGCCCGCGTATAGACTGATCCCCATCCGTCGTCAAAGGTCACGCTAACCAGCGGCTGATCAAACGGTCTTATGGGTTCAGCGGTTTTATCTGCCAAGCGGGTTTGTGACGCCTCTACTTTGACTGTCTTGCGGGAATCATTGCCACCAATCACCCCTATTGCCCACTTTACAGTCAGTAGCGACGGAGCAAAAACTATCGCCAAAACAAAAACCGACACCAGTGTTTTGACTATTTTTTGTTTGGCTTTTGTAAGCTTCTTCTTATTCATAGTCTTTCCCACTTAATGTCGGTAATTGTGCTTTAAGCTAACTTTAACGGTTAGCGTAGGCGTATAGTGTGCCCCAAGCTACCAGGCCGGCAGCGAGAGAAACAGCTAATGTGATAACCATGTTACCACCTGTGTTAGGCAGTACTGCGGCACCAGCAACAACGCTAGAAGTTGTAGCACCTAGAACTTTTCCTTGTCCACTCATAAGTATTTCCTCTTTCCACCCTTAACATTATTGAACTGTAAGTATATTATACTATGTTGGCTTTTCTGTCAAGCCTTATATTATATTTTTGTATGTTTGGCAATGTTGTATGTTGTGTATTTTTTGCTTATGCTTTGATCTGTAGATATTTTCAGAATCCTTGACAAGAGTATGTTATAAGTTGTAGAATATCATTAGAAACATGTGAATGGGTGGACCAAGAAGGACGTACAAATGATTAAAAAGCTTGCCCTTGCGGCCGCATCAACAATAGTAGTTTTATCTGGATTAGCTCCTTTAGGCCTAGTTAGTGCTCTTGGCACTAATATACTAGCTAACCCTTCTGTGGAATCGGCTAACACGTCTGGAACCCTGCCGCTAAGCTGGAACCAGGACAAATGGGGCACAAACACTACAGCTTTTACATACAAAACAACTGAGGGTCACACTGGCACAAAAAGTCTGTATATAAATATGACCAAGCGTACCAGCGGTGATGCTAAGTGGAATTTTAGCTCGTTAGCAGTTACGCCCGGCAAAAAATATACTTACAGCGAGTTTTATAAATCTAATGTAGCTACCGAGATAGATATTGAATATACCGACACGGCTGGCAATTTGTCTTACGTGTGGCTAGGCGGCGCCACTGCCAATACTACAACCTGGCAAGCTAAGTCGTTTGACTTTACTACTCCTGCAAACGTAAAGTCGCTTTCTATATTCCATGTTATCAATAAGGTTGGTTGGCTTCAAACCGACGACTTTAGTTTGGCAGATGCAACTACAACTACCACCCCGCCAACTGCGCCAACAGTTGCAATCACTAGTCCAGCGGCCAATTCAACTATTAGCGGCACTCAGGCGGTGACAGCAACAGCCAACGATGCCGCAAGTGTGGCCGGCGTACAATTCAAGCTAGATGGAGCTAATCTTGGCACCGAAGATACAACTGCTCCGTACTCAGTCAGCTGGGATACAAAAACAACTACAAATGGTACTCACACGCTTACGGCTACCGCCAGAAACGCTAGTGGACTGACTTCTACCGCAACTACAGCGGTTAATGTGCAGAATGTAGCACCCCCAACCGCACCTACGGTTACTATAACCACGCCTGTTAACGGCACTACCGTGAGCGGTAATGCCCAAGCAGTAAGTGCCACTGCTAGTGATGCCGCAAGCGTGGCTGGGGTGCAGTTCAAATTAGACAATGTCAACCTGGGAGCCGAAGATACAGCCGCACCTTATTCAGTAAACTGGGACACCACAAGCGCGGTAAATGGCACGCACACACTGACTGCTACCGCTCGTAATGCCAGCGGACTCATGACTACTGCAACTTCGACCGTAAATGTCCAAAATGTTGTAACTCCTCCGCCTGCTTTGCCAAACCTAATTCCTAACCCTTCTTTTGAAACGGCTAACGGAACCGCTCCACAAAACTGGCTAACCAGCAATTGGGGCACCAACACCGCTGCATTCACCTACCTAAACACTGGCCACACCGGCACTCACAGCGTTAAAACAGAGATCACCAGCTATACTAACGGCGCTGCAAACTGGTACTACGCAGATGTTCCCGCAATCGCTGGTAAAACTTATAAATACGAAAACTGGTACCAGTCCAATGTCGACACAGAGGTAGATGCTGGCGTAACCATGGCCGACGGCACCGTTCAGTATTACTGGCTTGGCACCGTTCTTGCCAACACCAACTGGACAAAATTCAGCACCACCTTTATGGCTCCGGCTGGCGCCAAAAGCGTATCAATATACCAAATACTTGCAAAACCAGGCTATATAGTTAGCGACGATTACTCCTTGAGCGAGTACACTCCTGTGCCATTCAACCGTGGGATTGTTAGCGTAACCTTCGACGATGGATGGGCTAACCAATACACCAACGCCTTCCCTCTACTTAAGCAGTATGGATTAAATGGAACATTCTACATTATATCTGGCGAACTAACTTACCAGCCCGACTACATGAGCCTAGCTCAAGTTAAAAACTTGCAAGCAGCTGGTAACGAGATTGGCTCACATTCTGTGACTCATCCGGACCTAACTACCTTGTCGCAGGCCAATTTGGTTAACGAGATGAGCCAAAGCCAAGCAACCTTGCAGAATGCCCTGGGAACACCTGTCACAGATTTCGCCTATCCATTCGGAGCCTACAACGCTAACACCATCACAGTTGGCAAACAATATTACCAAAGCCAACGAACAGTTAACGGCGGCATCAATACTAAAGACAACTTCGACATAACTACTCTAAAAATCTACGAAGTCGACAGCAACATAAGCCAGGCGCAAGTCCAGGGCTGGGTGCAAGCAGCAATCGCCCAAAAAGGCTGGTTGATTCTTGTTTATCACGAGATCGCTACCACTCCTAGCGATCCAACTGACGCCCTGTATACCACGCAGCCAAGCGATCTAAACGCAGAACTTAACTACATCAAACAAAGCGGCGTTGCAGTAGAAACTGTTAACCAGGCGCTAAATGAAATCCGTCCGCAGCTTTAAATGCATGCAGAAAATTGTTCGTAATTTATAAATAGTGCTATAATCACCTCTGTTGCGTAAGATTGTCGCGCGGGATTCGTATATCGGTTAATATGTGAGTTTTCCAAACTCGAGAGACCAGTTCGACTCTGGTATCCCGCACCACGCTTTGCATAGGCAAAGCAATTCGCATTTATCGGTTTACATTTATCATTTTTGGACAAAAGGCCGTGGCTTTTGAAAAATAACAAGTTCCATCATTGAAAATTGTGAATTGAAAATTGATAATTGCTTTTGCGCGTTCGCAAAAGCGTGCCCCGGTAGCTCAGCGGATTAGAGCAATGGGCTTCTATCCCACAGGTCGTAGGTTCGATTCCTACCCGGGGCACCAAAATCACATTTTCCCCATCTGTTAGAGGACTGTCCCCTTTTGTCTATATAGACTACTCGCTCCCTAGTCAGGATTGTGCTTATCTACTCAGCTTTCTGCTATACTTGTGTTTAATAGATAGGCGGGTTTAACTTGTTTAAAAAATACCAAAATAAACTGTTTTGTTTTTCGCCTGCGGCGATGATTGTTACTTTTATTATCGAAGTTGTTTTGGTTGTATATACAATTGCTCGCTACAAAATGAACACTCTGGCGCGTTTGGTAGCGGCTGAGATCACCTTATTGGCGGTATTCCAGCTAGCCGAATACCAGGTATGCCAAGGATCGCCGGCACATATTGGCGGTTTTTCACGACTTGGGTTTATTGCAATTACTATGTTGCCACCGCTTGGCATTCACACAATTCAAGTGCTCTCTAAAAAAGTCCCAAATATACTGGTATGGCTGGCATATTTAACAGGATTTGGCTTTGTGCTGACTTTTGGGCTGCACGCTTCGGCCTTCAATAGTTACATCTGCGCCGGTAATTACGATATATTCCACCTTGCGCCGCGGCTTGGCGGAATGTTTTTGGCCTATTACTACTTTTGGCTGATACTTGGGATTTTCTTGAGTCTGCATTTGAGCATTAGCGCCAGCATAAAAATTCGCCAAGCACTCATTTACCAAGCATTTGGTTATTTAAGTTTTTTACTACCAACAGGGCTAGTTAACGCTGCCGACCCCAGTACCATACAAGCCTTGCCCAGCATTATGTGCGGATTTGCTGTAATTTACGCGCTGGTTCTTTCTTTTGGAATCGCGCCGCTAGCTTTAAAAAGAAAAAACCACCAAAACTAAAAACCAATAACCATAAGTGTTTTTGGTATAATTCAGGGTATGAACACAACCTCCGCACTTGAGTGCCCAGTGCATTTTCTCGCCGAGAACCGGAGCCAGCTGTACAAGTGGTACCGCTGGCGAGGATCGCAGGAGAAAAATGTGCTGGGTGCCAAGAACGGGTTACAAGGTCAGATTTATTTCGATCTGGGAAGGCGTGGTGCGTAGGTTGTAATGTATTTTGTGGACTTGCTTAAATGGTGGTACGGTGCCGGCTGGATGGAACAATGGCAGTTGGTAGGCAAACGAGTTAGCACCCTTGCCCAAACTTTTAGTGGTGGCACTTTGCTGCGCACGCTCTTCGCGCCCTGGAAGCAAATCGTAACGGAAAAAAGTGCCAATGATGGTATAGAAGAAAAATTTAGAGCTCTGGGTGATAACTTAATGTCTAGAACCGTTGGATTTTTTGTGCGAATTTTTACCCTTATTGCGGCGGCTGTCTCTATTATCGTATTCGGCATGGTCAATACTGCAATCGCAGTGGCATGGCCTTTAGCTCCGCTGGCAAGCATAGCACTAATAGCGAAAGCGCTTGGAGTTTTATTTTTATGAATAAGGGCGTAGACATCCATAGCGACCGCGCCCATAAAGCCCGTTACGCCCACCATCTAAGTTCACGAAGTCTGCATATGGGCGCCTGGGGAGTAATGCTATTTTTGATCGCTTTGGGTGTATTCGATCTGGTATATGGCGTAAATCTGGCTTACTTACTTTTCATTCCTGCCATCTGGATCGGTATGAGCTTGCTTTGGTACAATAACGAACTCAAAAACCTAAAGCCGACGGTAGGTCAGGATTTATCCGATATTTTGGATTGGAAAGTTTTAGCCAAACTGCATTCTGTAGATCCTACGGCTGCGGATTTATGGACCGCTATCAAAGACCATTCGCAAACGTACTTTTTCCTGGCGCGCTACGGAATTCCGCCCCTCGCGGACAACCTGGATCAGACGAACATAGACATAGGTACCGTCTGGCAACAAGCAATTGAATATCAGAAAGTAAATGGTTTTGACGAACTTAACGCCGCCTGCTTGTTTGTGTCCTTGTTTAAGAATACCCCGAATGCACAAGATACTTTAACTGCCCAAAAATTAGAGATGAGCGAAATAGAAGCTGGGATTGCATGGGTTAGTCACATAGAACAAGTTATTAAACAGTACAAAACTCATCGTAAAACTGGTGGAATCGCCCGCGATTGGGCGGTTGGTTTTACTCCCCTGCTCAACCAAATTGGGCACAATATATCACGCCAAATCGAAATTAGCGGGATGGTTAATCGACCAATCCCTAGCCACAAAGTCGTCGTCGACCAGATGTTGCAAGTCCTGTCCCAGGCCGACCGAACAAACATTGCACTTGTTGGCGAAGTTGGCACCGGCAAAACTACAGCCGTCTATGCACTAGCAGAGCAGCTGCTTAGCGGCGTTTCTACCGAACTTAAATACCACCAAATTTTTAGCCTAAACGCCGCCACGCTGCTTTCTAGCGCTCACCACCCAGGACAAATGGAAGAACTAATTTTTAGAATCGCCAACGAAGCTCACCACGCCCGCAACATAATTATATTCCTAGACGAAGCCCAAGTATTTTTGCAAGAGGGCACTGGCGCGGTGGATCTAAGCAATTTGCTGCAAAACCTAATTCAAAGCACCGGTGTACGATTTATATTCGCGATGTCGCCCCACGAATGGCAACGATTACAGCAAGAAAACGCCGCGCTTGCCGGACTAATAAATTACCAGCTTTTGCAGCCCACAGACCAGTCAGAAACAATCCAAATACTAGAGGACGAATCACTACTTATCGAGGCAAAACATCAAGTGGTTATAACTTATCCGGCGATTAAAGAAGCTTATCGCCTAGCCGAACACTACATTACGGGCGAAGCCTTCCCGGGCAAGGCCGTGAAGCTCATGGAGCAAGCAGCTGTAAAAGCTGGCAAAAATAATCCGGTAACCGCCCAAACCTTACAGCAAACTATTGAATCCGCCAAAGGCGTTAAAATTCAAACCGCCACTCAGGCCGAATCTTCCCAGCTACTGAACCTAGAAGACGAACTACACAAACAAATGATAAACCAAAAATACGCTGTCAAAGCGGTAGCCGATGCGCTGCGCCGAGCACGAGCCGGCACCCACAGCCCAGACCGTCCGATTGGCGCGTTTTTGTTCCTTGGTCCAACCGGCGTTGGTAAAACTCAACTAGCAAAAGCTTTGGCATCTACTTATTTTGGCGACGTAAATAGCATTGTGCGGGTAGACATGAACGAATACATCAACCCGGGCGACATCAATAGATTGCTTGCCGCTAAGTCGCCCAGTGCTTCGGGCATGACATTCCTAGAACACATTCGCCGCACACCTTTTTCTGTCGTTTTGCTGGACGAGATCGAAAAGGCCGACCCAGACATTATTAACGTGTTCTTGCAGCTGCTCGACGAGGGCACCATATCCGATACCGACGGGCAAGCTGCTAGTTTTAAAGACGCTATTATTATTGCGACCAGCAACGCAGGTGCCGATAAAATCCGCGAATACATTTCTGCCGGGCGCGACCAAGCAGAATTCCAGCCGGAATTTATCGAAGGCATTATGCAGGCTGGCTATTTTAAGCCAGAACTTTTAAATCGCTTTGACGAAATCCTGGTATTCAGGCCCTTGAACGAAGACGAGCTGCTGCAAGTTGTAGATTTAATGATTGCCGATGTAAACAAAACTCTGGACCAAAAAAAGGTAAAAGTAGAAGTAGACGAAGAGGCTAAAAAGTGGCTGGTTGCCAACGGAAACGATCCGCGGTTGGGTGCTCGCCCAATGCGCCGCGCGGTCGAACAGTACGTAGAAAACATTGTGGCTAAACGCATTCTAGAAGGCAGCGCCGCAGCTGGCGCTACAATTAAAATAACGGTGGCAGACTTTACGAGTTAGCCACCAGTAATAGCAAGTGCGGCTATCCCAGCCGCATAAATCACTATAACCGCTAAAGAATCTACGCCCATATTAAAATACAGTCGTTTGGGGCGCACAATAAGGCCGATTACATAAATCCCTGTGAGCAAGATTCCAAGGGCCGCAAACCAGGTATCGGTAGCTGTTGCGTGCTGCAAAACAGCCTGCCCCGCAATTAAATCACCTACCAAAAATAGTGCGGGCAAAAATGAGTTACCTCCAAAAATGTCGCTCATGGCCAGTCGGTAATCAGCGATCTTAATAGACGCTATTCCGGTACTAAAGTCTGGCAAGGCTGCCGCAAAAGCTATGAACGTTGCCGCGAACAAACCAGCACCAATGCCCAGGACTCCGGCGAGTTCATTGCCTGTTGATTGAATTTTTACACCAGCGATCAGAATCGCAACCGCGCACAAACCAAAAATCGAGAATATTTTTAATGTCGAGGCTTGGCGCAAAGAAGGATGGTTAATAACCTGATGCCGTTCTATATGGCCTCGGCCCGGTGTTGCACCCATAGCTTTGCTCTTCCACGGCAGGCTACGTTGACCGCGGTATGCCAGCCATAAGCCCAAAAGCCATAGACCAAATATAAAAATCGAGCCCAAGCTAATGTATGTTCCCGGCAAAACGGCGGGGGTATGTATAGCAACAATTGCGGCGGCAGACACCAAAATTACTACCGTAGCTTCCAACACTAAAATCAAAGATGCCGCCGAATACGTAAGCGGCGATTTAATTTGCATCCGCGCATCTAACAAACTAAGAAGCATTGTTTGCAAGGCTATCCCGCCAAGCAAGGTTCCGATAATAATACTGTAGTGATGGTCTGCTGCTGCCGATACTACAATTGCGATCTCTGGCAAACTGGTAGCAACGCCCAAAAGTAGCAGGCCGCCAAACGCACTGCCTAAATGATATCGCGTATCAATAGCATCTACTGCACGAGTCAGCCAAACGCCAGCAATCCAAGTCGCAACGGCAGACAATATAAAAACTACTGCTAAATCAAGATGGTCCATTAGGCTTATGATACCACTAAATCGGCTGCTTTTATTGCTACAACAGAGGTAATTATGGTAATATTGCATAGGATTTATGGTGGCTGTAGCTCAGTTGGTTAGAGCGCCGGGTTGTGGTTCCGGAGGTCGTGGGTTCAATTCCCATCAGCCACCCCATGAATTTACACGAACCCCCTATGAGTAGTAAAAAACAAGAAGACAATGTATTCGTGCTACAAACTGTCCAGCCGGGATTAGCCGGATTAATGGATGGGTCTGTTAGCACGCTTGCGCCGATTTTTGCGGCAGCTTTTGCTACCAGAAAACCACACATTGCTTTTGTGGTTGGCGTTTCCGCAGCAGTTGGCGCAGGTATTAGTATGGCTTTTGCCGAGGCGTTGAGTGACGATGGCAAACTAACGGGCCGCGGTCACCCGTTTAGGCGCGGAGTAATTATTGGCTTGATGACCTTCCTAGGCGGCATATTCCACACTTTGCCCTTTTTAATGGCTGATCTTCATACTGCGTTAATTGTTGCTTATCTAATTGTGGCAACAGAACTGGTGACCATTGCCTATATTCGCTATCGGTATTTCCAAATGAGGTTTTGGCTTTCCATGTTACAGGTTGTAGTTGGCGGCGCGTTAGTTTTTGCCGCCGGAGTCCTAATCGGCGAAGCCTAACTTACTAAATTAAGAGCGATTATTGTGGCTAGCGGCACAGTAAATTTGTCTGTTCCTTTAACAGACACTGCTTCTAAAAAAGTAAGCGCGGGCGGGGCCGCCAAAAGTAATATGGGGTAATGCTCGAACGGGATTGTTCCGTGCGCTAGCAATCCGCCGATTCCAAAAATTATTAAAGACGTAGTCCAAAAAGTCATAGAACCAATCACCGTCTTTGGCTGACCAAATACAAAATACTGCCATGTGCGGCGAACGCTTTTGCCCACCAGCGCGGCCAACGTATCGGCAATGGACATTTGCAGCATGGCGATAGCAAAGAATATCCGCACATCAGTAAGCATTGCGCAAACTATAATCACCGCGGCAAAAAGAATATCGCCGTAATCGCCCTTTCTGGGATCGTTAAAATGTATTAATTTGTATTTTCTATTAACCAAAACTCCCAGCAACATGGCCGCGCCAAGAATTTGAATTGTATTCCAGCTAAGCAGCCAAGGCCAAAAAGCTATAAATGTACCTACGCTAGCATGGACGAATTTACGACGAAATTCCGGCTTGAGCAGTTTTTTGCGGCGCAAAAATTCATGGGTAACCAAAATGACAAAAACCCCAGCTAAGCAGATTAATATGTTCATCTCTGTATATTCTAGCGTATTTTGTTACAATAAGAACATAGTTTGTGATAGTTGTCGGGGTGTGGCGCAGTTGGCTAGCGCGCTCGGTTTGGGACCGAGAGGTCGAAGGTTCGAGTCCTTTCACCCCGACCATATAAAATGCTCACCATTTGGTGGGCTTTTTATATGCTTGTGGTGAAGGTTCGGTCATCAAGGCAGCGCGCAAAAATCCATTTTGAGCACAGCTGCAAGGTGTGCGCCGCCCCTTCCACACGACCAAAATCACAAAATCCATCTGTTAGAATATTATAGGACAGTCCTCGTGTACCATGGACCTTAGGTTCTGCTATGATTAACCTGTGAATAACGAAGACCTAATTTCCAAAACAGCCGATTTTATTAAACAGAAAATGCTGGGTGAAGGTACGGGACACGATTGGTGGCACGTTTATCGGGTGTGGCAAATTGCGAAGACCATTTCAAATAACGAGTCAGGCACAGGCAAATTAACCGTTGAGCTTGGCGCTTTATTGCACGACATAGCTGACTGGAAGTTTGCAGATGGCGACTTGGAAGCAGGACCGAAGGCTGCCAGAGAATGGCTTGAAAGCCTTGAAGTTGATAACGAAATCATAACGCACATTGAAGATATTATCAGAGATACGTCATTTAAGGGCGCACAGGTTGATCTAGGCTTGAAAACTCTTGAAGCAAAAATTGTATTTGATGCTGATAAGCTGGACGCTATTGGTGCTATAGGAGTGGCAAGGACATTTGCCTACGGCGGAAGTAAAAATCGTCCTATTTACGAACCAGACCAAAAGCCTGTTATGCACTCTACATTTGAGGAGTATAAAAACAATAAATCACATACAGTTAACCACTTCTACGAAAAGTTACTGCTCTTAAAAGACCTTATGCAAACAGAAACAGGTAAGAAAATGGCAGAACGACGACATAAGTATATGGAAGAATTCTTGGACGAGTTTTATAAAGAATGGAATGGCGAAATCTAATATAAGTAACGGGTCTAGGATTAGACCTCCTGGACCTGGACAAAGAGGTCCACAAGGAGGTCAGACAAGGAGGACAAGGAGGTCAGACCTCCTGGGAGTGGATAATATTGTGTAATATGTAGTTTGGATTCGGCTGTTCTTTGGGGGGAATTGATTGGTATTGGTACAATGTAATCAATTATTTATGCCGATTATTCAAACTATTAAATCTCTGCCGCCCATTTTGCATCGAGCTTGGCGTGTTACAAAACAGGCTGGTGACGTTATTAGGAAAAACCCGTCCATACTCCTCTACCCTCTTGCCGCTGCATGGGTGATATCGGTGAGCTTTGCTGCGGTGAATGGAATTTTGCTTAATATCGCGGACAGGCTATCCAACGACGCCGTCTTTGCCGCCGATCACCACACGGCAAATCTTTTACTAGGCTTTGGTGCGGCAATCTCCGGCTATATTTATCTGAATATCGTGCTGGCATTTTTTACATGCGCCGCAAGTGCTGCTGTTATAGCCGGCATAGAAGACCACCCTGCGCCATTCCTGCATAGTCTAGCATCGGTCGCTAAGTACTGGCGTAGAATAATCCACTTTGGCGCTCTGACCATTATTTATATTCCCCTGACCGTTCTTGCCCAACACCAAAAATTAAGCGGGCAAGTTAGAGATTCTATGGAACTAACCGGCAGCGCACTTTCTATGAGTACTGCTCAGCTGGCGCCAGTTATAATGACAGACAATTCAAGCGCTATGGAATCAATCAAAACGGCCGTGAACACGCTAGGCAAAGCTTGGCGCGAAAACCTGGTAATTAAATCAGGAATGTATGTAGCGTTTTTAATTGTTGGGGCGATAGGTTTCCTGCCAAAAATAGTCGAACATTATTGGTTTAACAGCAGCTCGGCAAGCTACGTCGGCTGGTTTGTGAGTGCAGTCCTTTGGCTAAGCTCGTTCATAATCATCAAAGTACTCGGCGGCGTTTTTACAACCACCCTGTACTATCACGCCAAAAACGAAGGCTAAACAAACCTATTTTATTTACTTAGCAAACTCTATAGCTCTAGTCTCGCGAATAACATTAATCTTGATCGTGCCCGGATATTGCATGGTGGATTCGATCTTGTTGGCAATGTCGCGGGCTAGTTTGATAGCCTGCAGGTCGTCGATAGATTTAGGCTGTACGAACACGCGGACTTCGCGGCCAGCGCTAATAGCGTAGGCTTTTTCTATTCCGTCAAAACCAAGCGCGGTGTTTTCTAGGTCGCGCATGCGCTCCGAGAAGTTTTCTACGCTAATGTTGCGAGCACCAGGTCGGGCTGCGCTTACGGCGTCAACCACGCGGATAATCAGGGCTTCTAAAGTTGTGGCTTCCATGTCGTCGTGGTGTTGTTCGGCCGCTAGGGCAACTGCTTCTGGGGCGCCATATTTGCGCAGCATTTCGCCGCTAATGTGATGGTGTTTGCCTTCTATTTTATGGGTTAGAGCTTTGCCCATGTCGTGCGTTAGAGCGGCGTATTTGGCGATTTTTATATCCGCGCCAAGTTCGTCTGCCAACACACCGGCCATCTGAGCCATTTCGGTGCTGTGCTTCAACACATTCTGGCCGTAACTTGTGCGGTATTTTAGCTCACCAAGCAGCTGCAAGATTTCTTTTGGAATTCCAATCACGCCAACTTCGCGCGCAGCGTCTTCGCCGGCCCGAACTACGTCTTTTTGCACTTGCTTCTGGGCTTTTTCTACCACTTCTTCGATTCGGCCCGGGTGAACACGACCATCTTTAAGTAGCATCTCCATTGCCTGGCGAGCAACTTCGCGGCGAACCGGGTCAAAGCTGGAAAGAATAATCATTCCTGGAGTGTCATCCACCATAATGTCTACGCCAGTAGCCCGCTGCAAAGCCTGGATATTGCGACCTTCCTTACCGATGATCCGACCCTTCATTTCTTCGTCTTCCAACTTAACGGCTGTGATTGTGCGCTCGGCCGTAACTTCGCTAGCCATGCGCTCCATGGCAGTAGTTAGAATAACTGCGGCTTTTTCTTCGGCGTTTTCTTTGGCTTCGTTTTGCAACTTGTTGATCAGACCAAGTAGGTCGTTTCTAATGTCGCGCTCGGTCATCTGCATTAGTTTGTCGGCAGCATCGGCTTTAGTTAATTTAGCAATTTTTTCTAGCTTTTCTTGCTGCTTGGTGCGAATCGTGCGAATTTCGTTTTTAAGCGCTTCTACCTCGTCTTCGCCTTTGCGCAGCTTTTCGTTGCGCTTGTCCAGTTCGTCTAATTTTTTGTCTAAAGATTCCTGGCGCTCCAGTAATCGGCGTTCCATGTCTTTAATTTCTTCACGGCTTTTGCGTTCGTCGCGCCTGGATTCATCGATTCGTTTTGCGGCCTCTTCTTCGGCTTTTTTAACTAGAGCTTCGGCTTCTTTTTTGGCTTTGGCTAGCTGTTTTTTAACTTCTTCTTCGGCTTTACCGCTTTTGCTTTTTGTGTAATAAACTCCACCGGCACCGCCAGCCAATGCGCCTACAATAGCCAGCACAATTGCTACTATAATCATAACTTTACCCCTTTCATTAGGGCATCTTGCGGCCGTCTTGGCTCAAGAACGATCACTATCACTTCCTTAGTCCTAGAGCATAAACGGTCAAAATGCTTATCAAATATTTATTGGTCGAATGGGACTCCAGAAAAACCTAAAAATCCTATCTTATACTATACGTTGGCAGCCCAAATTGGTCAATGCGGAGCTAGCGAGGAGTAGTCGTCTTAGCCGGAGCACCATATTCGGGGATGACAATCTTTTCGTTATCGCCAGACAGCAAGGATTCTATTCCTTCTTCTATCCAGCTATTGTCAGTTTTAGAAACAATTGGAATATTGTAGCTATAGCTCAGAGCATTGGCGACCGTCAGCCCTATGCGTAGTCCGGTAAAACTGCCCGGACCCTTAAAACACACTATCCCCTCGATGTCTTCTAATGATTTGCCAGCTGCACCGCAAAGTTCGTCCAGCTTTAAGTGGATTGTCTCGGCCAGCTCGCGGTGCGCCTGCCACTCCAAACCCGCCATTTTTTTTGAATCGTTCATAAGACCCAGTTCGGCCAGTGGCTTGTCGGTGCGCAAAGTTAAAATTATCATGAGTGACTTTCTGCTAGATCGTTGCGCAGCTTTTCGATCAACTGCATTTTTGATTCAGGAAAGGTGAATGTCACAATTCGCTCGTCCGGATTATCGGCAGCGGGTTTAAATTCCACGCTAATCCGGTCATCTGGCAAAACATGATCAACAATGTCGCTCCATTCTACAACCGTAATCACTTTTGGATTATCCAAAGATTCCGCTAGCTGCTCAGACAAAATTCCCGGATCTTCCAATCTGTAAAAATCAAAGTGATGAATTTGCAGATTGTCGGATTTGTAAATATTACTCAAAGTAAAAGTTGGGCTAGAAACGCGGTCGCGACTGCCAATTCCTTGGGCCAAGCCCCGCACGAACGTAGTCTTGCCGCCACCCAAATCCGATCGCAAATCAATAGCGGTGTTAGTCTTGAGCAGGCTCCCCAACAGTTCGCCGATTCGTTCGGTATCTGCGGATCCTATAGATCGTATTACGTAAGTCGTTCCTGTACTCATGCAATGCATATAGTAAAGCTAGCGCACCAATACCCGCAAGTATTTGTAGGTGAATTGGGGAGGCTGCCGCGGCAGGATGATTAAAATCAGAGCTTGCGGCCTTTGGTTTGGCTGACGTTTTAATGGTTTTTGCGTCCTTAACTTTTGGTGCGGCGGCCTTTTTGGTTGTGGCAGCTTTTTTAACCACTGCGGTTTTAGCCGCGGTAGAACCGACACTTAAAGAGGTAATGCTAAGCGGAGATTTAATAACATTAGCAGCATTCGGAGTTGGCGTATCCGTCCAGTACCAACTGCCATTGCCTAGCGCCCAAGCTTGGCCGTCTTTGGCGGTTCCGTAAGCATCGCTTTGACTAATCGAATTGCCCGTCGGATCAAGCAGCCCGGCCTGGCCCCCACTATTGGATAGGCTCAAGCCGGTATCCTCAGACATAAAAGCCACAAATCCTTTAGCTGGCAGGGTTGTTCCGGCAGGGAAGGTGTAGCTATGTTTGGTGGTCGTACCGGTTTGAAGCTTAAACCCGCTAAGGTCAAAAACCGTGTCGTTGGAGTTATAGAGTTCTATGTATTCGTTTTCGCTGTCGGTTTGCGGTTCGGCCGGGTTTGGCAAAAGTTCGTTAATTTGCGGTGATTTTAGACCGATGTCCGATGGCGGCAATCCTGGTGTGCCCGTTAACGCCGCGTTGGGGTCCGGCGCAGTGTCGGTTATAAAAGTAACTGGCGGCATGTCGCCAGGCAAAAGTTGGTTGCCCGGATTTGACGGACCAGCTACAGCCTTGCCGGCAATCACTACGTTCATTTGGCACTGATTAGTGGAATCCAAGGTAGCTTGCTGCCACAAATATGGTGGGGTCGGCACCGAATTTTGATAGCGGTAAAACGCACCGTTTGGATCGGCCGTACTGCTTGGCACATTGGTTATCATGCCCGCAGTTGGGTTTACGCCGGAGCTCCACGATACCGCATCGCCAGCCGTTTGAATCAAAACTCCGCCACTTAAACTTGTTTGCACGATTTCTAAAAATCCACCCGAATCCGTCAAACTCACCGATAATTTTCCCGTGACTGCCGCGCCGCAAGTCTGGCCGCCATTGGCGCTTAACAATAAAATCTGACCATTACCCAAACTCCCGCCAGGTAGTTGTTGAGTAGAGCTGCTAACCCCAGATGCCAGCGGATTCATATTGTTAAAATCATAAAGCCAGTATTTGCTTAGGTCTGTAATGGTGACGCCGGTGTTATTTTGTAGCATCAAAAACTCGTTGCCAGTAATTTTAATTTCTACGATGGATAGGCCCGCAGGCGTAGCAATCGGTGGTGGTGCAGTAATGGCGCTCGCCATTTCCGGAACGAACCCGACGGAATAAATAAGCACAAGTAGTATTGTTATAAAATATTTTTTCATAATTTCCAATATATCCAGCCGAGAATTCGCTGACAATACTTTGTTGCCCAAACAACAACCATTATTTTCCGCTCTAGGTCCGTCCTATCACGAATTTCAAAGCCTTACTCCTTACAGATTTATAAAATTTAACCCGTGGGAGGACGGACCTTTCATGTTTATGTGAAAATGCGAAAGTCCTATACAATAAAGTTATGCTTAAGATGAGCAAAAGTTTGTATAACTTGCCTGTAATGAGCCTGCGGGTTGGTGGGCCCATAGCTACTGCGCTGGAACCGATTATTAATCCACATAACCTAAAAATTATGGGTTGGTGGTGTGTTGTGCCAAGCAAGCAAAGGCTGGTTTTATTATCAGAAGATGTCCGCGAAATTATGCCAACAGGGCTGGCTGTCAACGACGAGTCTGCACTTGCTACCAGTGACGACCTTGTGCGCCACCGCGAGGTACTCGACACCGGCTTCCAGCTTATCGATAAAGTCGTCCGGACCAAACGCTCCAAAATCGGCAAAGTTAGCGACTATGTATATAACGACGGGATGTTTGTGCAAAAACTTTATGTCGCTAAGTCTTTAGTCAAAATTCTTGCTAACGAAGATACTGTGATTATTGATCGCAGCCAGATTTTAGAAGTTACAGACAGCCATATTTTAGTAAGCGATACAGAAGTAAGTGTCGGCAAAGAAATGTCCGCAGCTTTTGGCCGCGCTCCAGCTACTCCATAATATTACCGAACGATATTTAACATGTTAAGTATCCTAATTAGGGGGAGTCTAACATTTGTTTTATTAGATCGTAGCTGAATCCTTGGCGCATTAAATATTGTTTTAGTTTGATTGGATCTTTTTGGTAACGGCTAAGCTGCGACTTTTTCGCAATTAGAGTTTTTAACCTCTCTTGTTCGCTCTCTTCCCCGCCACCTAGAGCCTCGCTAGCTACTTCCCTGTCCACGCCTTTTTTATAAAGTTCGGCAGCTACTGCTCGGTTGCTCTTGCTCCGTCGCACCTGCAATTCTACAAACCAAGCCGCAAATTTTGCATCGTCTAAATACCCACGTTTGCTAAATTCTTTTATCAGATTTTCTATCAGTTGCGGCTCGGCTTTTTTGCGGTACATATAGTCTTTGAATTCTCTTGTAGAATGCGGTCGGTTAAGCAGCCACTCTAGCGCCCGAGCTTTTAGCTTGCCGTCGGTTGATAGTTTTTTAAGCCTTTTAACTTCCCCCTCGTCCAGCTCTGCGTTATTTTTGAGTTTTTGCTCGACAAGCTCACTCAAAGAAAGCGAAAAGCTGTATTTGCCATCAACAAAAATACTCACCCGCTCCAAATTCCGAACCTGCTGTTTAATGCTAGTAATTTTCATAGGTATGTTTTTATTAAAATCGCCATGCTCGCAAACCAGATTATTTCTACATAAAATCCCCAAGGGTGCTCACACCATTGGATGCGACTATGCCACCTATTTATTGCATTTCCTTCGCCCGGTCTCGTTAATCCCCTTTTCTCTAGAATAAAGTACCTGTATGGCCATACAAAATCCGGCGATACTGCTAGAACCGCGGCTACAAATACTAACCAATTTTCACTACGAATCAACCATACTAAGATTAGCAAACCAATAATGTCCAGGCATATCTGCAAGCGAGCTGTCTTTTTATGCTTGAATATTTCGGCGTAACCGGCCCTTTCGTATCCGAAATGAGGGAGCATATCCAATACAAAATGAGACAAGAAAGCAAGTGGCAGAAATATTACGGGCTTGCTTATAGCAGCCGCGATTAGTGCCCCGGTTATTGCATGGTTACTCGCAGTCATCCGTTTATTTTAACTGCAAAATTAAAATACCAATAAAGATGAACCAGGCAATCTCTAGAATTGCTCCGTGACTGGTTTGCGACCACTGCATTCTGTGGTGGGCCCAGGATATAAAATCATAGCGAGGTTTCTTCATTTTAGACTTAAGATAATTGCAAACACCACAATAAACCAAGCAGCCTCAGCCCAGTAACCGTTTGAGGACGAATTTTCTATTTTGCTCTGGAAAGAGGTTATAGGATCAAGACTTATTTTTTTATGCCTAACTTTTTTTACATAGAATTTGTAGTAAAACCACATAATATCCGGGATGGCCGCCGCTATCATGCAAGACCAGATCAGCCACTTCTCTACAGGAAAAAGCAATCCAAGAATAGCCATTAAACTCACTGATAATATGAAATCCAGAATTAATATTATGTTGAACTTACGCGTGAATTCCTTACCAGGCAGATAATTCCAATGTGGAATGGCGTCGCAGACAAAGTGGCTTAAAAAACTTGCCGGAACAGCCAGCGCAGGCTGTTTAATCGTCAGTGCAATTAAAGCCCCGGTAATACCATGGTTTAAGCCAGTCATATGGTTATTATTCTACTCGACTTTTTGGGCGGCTTCCATGGTGGCGCTAGCAATTTCTTCTAGAACTTTAGGATTTTCTTTTAGGTATGCTTTGGCTGCTTCGCGGCCTTGAGCGATTTTTTGGCCTTTGTATTCGTACCAGGCGCCGCTTTTGTCTACAATTCCGTGCGTTACGGATAGGTCTATAACGTCACCTTCGCGGCTAATTCCCTGGTTGTACATAATGTCAAATTCGGCTTCGCGGAACGGCGGAGCAACTTTGTTTTTGACGACTTTTACCCGGCAGTGATTGCCGATGATCGCTTCGCCAGCTTTGATTTGACTGATGCGGCGGATGTCCATACGTACGCTGGAGTAAAATTTAAGTGCATTGCCGCCGGTGGTTGTTTCTGGGTTGCCAAACATAACACCGATCTTCATGCGTAGCTGGTTTACAAACACAACCGTACATTTGGTGCGATTAATTACCCCCGTTAGTTTGCGCAGAGCCTGACTCATTAGGCGGGCCTGCAGGCCCATGTGGGCGTCGCCCATATCGCCTTCGATCTCGGCCTGTGGAACTAGTGCGGCTACGGAGTCGACTACAATAATATCTACTGCGTTAGATCGCACCAAAGTTTCTACAACTTCAAGCGCCTGTTCGCCGCTGTCGGGCTGACTGATCAAAAGAGTGTCCAGGTCTACGCCCAAACGCTTAGCGTATGCCGGGTCAAGCGCGTGCTCGGCATCGACATAAGCCGCTGTACCACCGGATTTTTGAACTTCTGCCACGGCATGTAAACAAACAGTGGTTTTGCCAGAGCTTTCCGGGCCGTATATTTCTATAATTCGCCCTTTTGGGATACCGCCTCCCAACGCCAGGTCTAAACTAATGCTGCCGGTTGGAATAGTTTCTACATCGATTCTATGAGCTTCGCCTAAGCGCATTATTGAGCCTTTGCCGAATTGTTTTTCTATAGCATCAACCGCCAGCTGCAAAGCCTGCCCCTTGCCGCTCGCCGCACTATCTGTAATTGTTTTTGGATTATCGTCTTTTTTCTTCTTGGCCATTCAAACTCCCTCTTTTTAATAAAATTAACTCTACGCATAAGTATACCAACCCGCCAAAATGGATAAAAATGCTAGCGTTTATACTGTATAATTCAAGATGAATCATGTATGCATTTGACAAAAAAATTGGGCGGCTGCTACTTGCTAACAAAAAAATTAGCCAGCAACAGCTAGACGATCTGGAAGCTACTGCTGCGAGCGAGAAAAAATCGATTAGAGATTTGATTGTCGCCGAAGGCATTGCCAGCGAACAAGAGCTGGTTAAGATGTATTCTTTGCAAATTGGGGTGCCCTACGTTGAATTTAATGCCAAAGACGTACCGCCAGATGTGCTAAAGCGCATTCCAGAGCACATCGCCAAACAGTACCGGATGATTTTGTTTAGCATAGAAGGCGAAACCGATGCGCCGACATACCTTGTCGCCATGGAAGATCCGGAAGACATCCAGGCCGTGGACACCCTGCAGAAAATGTTCGGTACCAACATTCGCACCTATATTGCATCGAATGCAAATATTAGTACCGGCATAGATCAGTACCGCGAAAGTATTAGCAGCGAACTGACCAAAGTTATTTCCGATGACGATCAATCATCGGAAGAAGAACAAATCGCCGAAGAAGACATTGCTGAAGATTCGCCGATCGCCCAAACCGTAAATCTAATTATCGAATACGCTATCCGCGCCGGCGCCAGCGACATTCACATTGAACCGCGCGAACAATACATATCCGTTCGCTACCGCGTAGATGGCATTTTAAAAGAAGTTAATCGCTTGCCCAAAAAAGTCATGGCGGCGCTGGCTAGCCGTATAAAAATCCTAGCAAATTTAAAGATCGACGAACGACGCGTTCCCCAGGATGGACGCCTGAAGATTGCTGTTGGCGAACACGCCTTTAGCCTGCGTGTTTCAACTTTGCCGATCATGGAAGGCGAAAAAATCGTTATGAGAATTTTAAACGACGCTGCTAAAGCCTTGAGCTTGGAACAACTTGGATACTGGGGAATTTCGCTCGATACCATCAATAACGCAATGCGTCAGCCGCACGGGATGATCTTGGTTACAGGTCCGACGGGATCCGGTAAATCCACCAGTCTGTTCAGTGTGCTGTCGATTTTAAATAGTCCGGATGTAAATATCTCTACTGTGGAAGATCCAGTAGAGTACCATGTGCCGGGCGTTAATCAGACCCAAATTAACCCTAAGGCCGGCATGACTTTTGCCGGTGGACTGCGCGCCCTGCTGCGCCAAGATCCGAACATTATTATGGTGGGAGAGATCCGCGATTCTGAAACTGCTGGGCTAGCTGTACAAGCCGCACTAACAGGACACCTGGTGCTAAGCACATTACACACCAATAACGCCGCCACTTGCCTTCCGCGCCTTCTTGACATGGGAATGGAACCATTTTTGATCGCAAGCACAGTGCGAGTAGTAATCGGTCAGCGTTTAGTTAGGCGCCTTTGCACGGTTTGCCGGGAACGATTCGAACCAGACGATACTCAAATTAAAGGTCTTAGCAAAATATTTAACCTTGATAACCCGAAGACCATGCTGCATTATCACGAGTTAGAAAAACAAGCTCGTGATAGCGGGATCGCCAAAGACGGCGGCGGTGACGGAGAATTGTCTACCAGCGAAAACGCCATTATGCACATGTGGCGACCAAAAAAAGGCGGCTGCGACGCATGCAATCACAACGGATTCAAGGGGCGAGTAGGTATTTACGAAGCGCTAGGCAGTAGCGAAGAGCTGCAAAACATGATCGTAGCCGGCGCAACCAGCGAAAAAATACAAGAACAGGCTATTGCCGAAGGCATGATAACTATGCAGATGGATGGGTTTATAAAAGCCCTGCTTGGACTAACCGCCGTAGAAGAAATATTACGAGTAACTAAAGAATAATGGCGACTTTTAGCTACACCGCCCGCAATCAGCAAGGCGAAATCGTCAAAGGTACCGTATCTGCAAACGATAAAGCCACTGCCGCTAAAACTTTAGGTAATCAAGGTCTAAAACCACTCGTGATAAAAAATAATGCAGGCGAGGGCGGCTTGGGGAGCCTGGGCAAGATAAACCTGGGCGGCAAGGTAAAATCGCGTGACATGGTCATTTTTACCCGGCAATTATCTACCATGATTAATGCTGGCGTGCCAATTGTGCGCTCGCTCTTTACCTTGCAAACTCAAACTGAAAATAAATTTTTTAAAGAGAAATTAGGCGAAATCACCAAACGGGTAGAAAGCGGCGTGTCGCTAGGCGAGGCATTATCCGAACACCCTCGAATATTCTCTAGCATTTATATAAATATGGTTAAGGCTGGTGAGGAAGGCGGTATTTTGGACGAAGTGCTAATGCGCCTGGCACTACAAACCGAAAAAGACGCGGCAATACGTTCTAAAGTAAAAAGCGCCATGACTTATCCGATGGTTATTAGCGTAATTATGGTAATAGCTTTTTACGGTTTGATGACTTTTGTGGTTCCAAAGCTAGGTAAAATTATCGAGGGCATGGGCGCGCCATTGCCAACGTTAACAAAAGTCATGCTTTCTATAGGTACATTCCTGCGAAGTCCGTTATTTGTTATAGCTTTTCCTATCGTGTTGTTTGGCGGATCATTCCTGCTAAGGCGCTACATTCGCACCGAACAAGGCCACTATAACTTTCATTTTTTACTTCTTAAACTCCCAATTATAAAAATCCTGATTACCAAAGTTGCAATCGCGCGGTTTTCTAGAATATTTTCATCGCTTATGGCAGCTGGGGTAACGGTGCTAACATCTATAGAAACAACCGCCGGAGCAATTGGCAACAAAGTTATTGAACGCGAGTTGCGCGAAGCCGGCAAAAAAGTCAAAAATGGAACTCAATTGTCGGCCGCACTGGCAGACAGCAAAGTGTTCCCGCCAATCGTTAGCCAAATGCTAGCAGTGGGCGAAGAAACTGGCCAGATAGACAAAATTTTAATCAAAGTTGCCGACTTTTACGAAGAGGAGGTCGATGCGTTCGTGAGCGGTTTAACCTCTATAATCGAGCCTTTGATGATAGTGGTGCTCGGCGCGATGGTAGGCCTGGTAGCAGCCAGTGTATTCGGACCATTGACCTCCCTAACTCAAAACATCAAATAAATTATTGACATTGATCGCTAACCCCATATAATCATAAGCATTAAAAGCTAACTAAAATCATTTAAGAACGAAGGGTGGGATTAAAATGCGAGTTAAATTAAAGAAAAATCAGGGTTTTACAATCGTAGAACTTTTGATCGTAATCGTAGTTATTGGTATCTTGGCGGCACTTGTTATCGTCCAGTTTACTAATGTTCAGGCAAGAGCACGTGATGCAGAGCGTAAGAGCGACATCCGAGCACTTCAAAGCAAAGTTGCAGAGTATTACGCTCTGAATGGGTACTACCCAACAGCTTTGACTCAAATTACTAACTTGCCAGCGGATGCTTGTAAGGCTCCTGGTGGAAGTGGTACGTGTACTTCTCCGAACTATACTTACAAGGCTTTCAAAACTGGTACGTCAGTGGCTACAACCAGCACACAGGACTGTGATAATACCACCGATAATTGCGTGGGCTACATCATCTACACACCAAACAGCGGTGCGGGTGCTATGGAAACAATAGCTAACCCTTATAGCGTTACTAGTAACTAGTAAATCCTCGTTTAACATAAAAAAACACCCTTGCCAGGAGCAGGGGTGTTTTTTATTGATCGCAGACTCCCGCATAAAATGATTGACATTGGCGCTCAACCCCATATAATCATAAGCGATAAGCAAAAACAGGCTTAGACTTCATAAAAAATATACCTTAAAGGAGGGTGGGCATGAAGTTCAATATAAAAAAGAAAAATCAGGGTTTTACAATCGTAGAACTTTTGATCGTAATCGTAGTTATTGGTATCTTGGCGGCACTTGTTATCGTCCAGTTTACTAATGTTCAGGCAAGAGCACGTGATGCAGAGCGTAAGAGCGACATCCGAGCACTTCAAAGCAAAGTTGCAGAGTATTACGCTCTGAATGGGTACTACCCAACAGCTTTGACTCAAATTACTAACTTGCCAGCGGATGCTTGTAAGGCTCCTGGTGGAAGTGGTACGTGTACTTCTCCGAACTATACTTACAAGGCTTTCAAAACTGGTACGTCAGTGGCTACAACCAGCACACAGGACTGTGATAATACCACCGATAATTGCGTGGGCTACATCATCTACACACCAAACAGCGGTGCGGGTGCTATGGAAACAATAGCTAACCCTTACAGCGTTACTAGTAACTAAAGCATTGTTAATTAGTTACAGAATAGCCCCCGCCAGAATGGGGGCTATTTGTTTGCCTAAGGAGTAAATAGATTGTTATCATAAGCAGTATGGTTATACGCAATAAAGATCAGAAAGGCTTTACGATAGCGGAAATCGTTGTGGCTACGATTGTGTTGCCGCTGCTTATTATTTCCGTATCTCAATTATTCAACCTTATCCGAACCCAGTACGGCTACGCCCGGCAATACAACGAAGTATACGGGGTTTTGAGCGCCTGTCCGGAGCTAGACCGCGCCCTGCAGTACGATATCCTATCTGGAGCCACCAACTGCTTCCCGAACAACGTGTTTTCTAGTGAGGGCGGATACGCCAACACCATAAAATACTCACCAACACTTACGGTAACGGATACCACCAACCTGCCCGGATCTGACGCGCTTCAAGCCGTACCAGACTCCAAGGTAGTTGATCTTTCTACCAATATCCAGCAAAACAGCTCCACCGTTCCAATGAAGATAAGACTGCTTATTACGCGTAACGGTATTGGGCAATTATGAACAAGGTCCGGCAAAACGGATTTACGATTATAGAACTTCTGGTAGTTATTATCGCTACAGGGCTTATATCTGGGTTGCTCTTTAGTTTTTTTTGGAACTACTGGCAATTTGCCGAAAAGTCCCAGACCGATCTGGATGCGTTTACTAGCAGGCTCGATGCCAGCGATTATGTACGTGATACAATCGGTACCACTTCTGGATTAATCACACAAAACAGTATTGCCGATTCACGCACAAACGTTGTCGACCCCGTGGCCGGTAGCAACTACTGGCTCACAATTCATCCGATTCCCGGAACGATTACCAAAAGTGGCTCAGATCAACCTATCTTATATTTCAAACGCTTCAGCCAGGACAAAAACCGAGCGTTTATATTTAACGGTAATGCGCCTTATGAGGATGAATATATTATCTATTTTAATCCTAGCGGAGAACTAAGAGTTCGAACGCTCGCCAATGCAAACGCAGCCAGTAATGCGCTACCGACCTCTTGCCCTCCGGCGAGCTCCTCGGCCTCCTGCCCGGCTGACAAACTACTCATTAAAGACGTATCGTCAATTTCTGTTAGATATTTTTCCCGTTCTGGCAACTTGCTGGACTATACCCCTGTTTATAACGCGACGCTTGGCACATATGTAAATGGCCCGGATTTTCCGGCTGTAGAAGTCATAGAATATACGATTAATATTGCCTCTAAGGCATTTACGCAAAGCGCCAACACTACCCAAAGCAGTACAATTATAAGAGTAGCTCTGAGGAATACATGAAAATACATAAGCGTAAGTCTGCTCAACAAGGAATGATAGTGGTATCTATTTTAATGGTGTCCATGTTTTTGATGATCCTGGCTTTTGCAATTATTAATTTTTCGACCGTTAACTTGTCCCGCGCACGATCAAGAGTGCTGCTCCTGCAAGCCCAGTACGCTAGTGAATCTGGCGCAGACGCTACGCTAGCAATTCTAAATAGCGGCAACACAAGCTACACCGGAACCAGTCCTGACGTACAAGTCGTTAGCAATGGCGCAGCCTATAGGGCAACTTACGGAGTTGTGGTAACTGCCGGGAGCGATAGTAAACAAAAATATATAACATCCACGGGGAAAGTTTATGTTCCAGCAAATGCGTCCAGCCCTAAATATACCCGCAAAATAGAGATTTTTACTCAGCGCTCCAGCACAACCACATCTTCGTCCTTGGTTGGTCGTAATATTTTATACATAGAAAGCGGCGTAAAAAACGTGACCACCAAAGATATCTATATAAACGGTTATATCCAAATGAACAAAAATACCACAAACCTAACGGCAGAGAATATTACTGTGGTTGATAAAAATACTGGGGCCGGCAATTGCTCTATAGGTGGAACTGGCAATTTGATCAAACCATCTAGCTTCACCAATCCCGGCCAGACAAAAACCAATATTACGATGGGTTTCAACAACTGTATTAATCCTCCTGGCAATACCAGCAACAGCAACTTTAATGTTCTAGCAAATCAAACAAATCTTAGCAAAATACAATCCACCTACATTCCATGGAGCCAGTATATGGATGGTAGTTATCAGAATTCGCCTAGCGGATGCACGGACTGGACTAGCGGTAGCTTCCCGCGCGATATTCCTAGTACCGGCAATACCAAAAAAACTCACTATCCTAATAGCTCGTCCGGTGTTGATGGCAGTGGAACGTGCGGGACAAATGGTAACTTAATCTTGGGCAACGGGCAGTACAACATTAGGGATAACGTTCACGTGCGGGCCAACCTTTGCGGCACTACAGGCTGCACGCCAACCTTCTATAATCCAGATGCTACCATCAAGTGGGTATTCGTAGAGGGAACTATAGATTTCGATAGTATTAATACGGCCAGCGGAAGTGGGCCAATTGTATTCGTAGTTTATGGAGCCGATCCTGCCGGCATATCTGGCGCCTGCCCTTACGGCGGATCTGTACTTTTGGGCAACAGCGGAACAACAAGCGCGCCGGCGGCTTACTTTCTAGCCGTTAACGGCGTATGTGTTAGTAAAACTAAATTCGGTTCGGCAAACGCGCTCGGTGGACTGTCTGCTAAAAACATTTATATTGACTCAAATCCAGGCACACCGTTCGACCTTGGAGTAGACCCCACCTTCCCTACCAGCCAAATCCCAGTGGATCTTAGCTGGAAATCTGTGCGATATAGACGCATATAACTCTAACTCTGTTAGCACCTCTTATGCTAAACTTAAAGTCAGCATAATGTGGTACCCCGATTAAATAAATGAAAGATTCAAGACTACCTTTATTCTACAAGAGCAGGCCTTTGTTTGGTTTTGATATAGGGCATGGGTCTATTAAGATTGTGCAGCTAGACAATTCTGGCAAAAAAACTGCCTTGGTTGGGTATGGCTCGATAGACTTTAATCCAGAGGCTATTAAAGATGGTGAAATTATTGACTTCGACACGCTATCATCTGTTGCCCACAAGCTCATAGAAAGCAGTTTAAAAGGCAGTGTTATAACAAATCGCATTGCGGCTTCTTTGCCGGTTTTGCGTTCATTTAGCCGCATTATTAGCCTGCCGATCATGGAAGAGAAGGACATTCTAGAAGCAGTCAAACTAGAGGCCGAACAATACATCCCCGTGCCGATAAACGAGCTGTACCTGGACTACCAACTATTGGAAAAATCTAGTGATAGCCAAGACCTACTGCTTGCAGCAGCACCTAAAAAAGTTGTAGATTCATATTTAAAACTTTTTGGTATGCTTGGTTTGGAGCTGGTTTGCATGGAGCCAAGTATCTTGAGTGTGGCCCGCATAGTTCACCAGGCAGAAGATTCAAGTCTGCCAACGCTTGTAATTGACTGCGGGTCTATTACTACTGATCTTTTTGTCTATAATCAGTCCGCCGTGCGTATTACAGGAACTATAAAGTTTGGCGGGGACACCATTACTCAAAGTCTAATGAATGAAATGGGCGCCAGCTACAATGAGGCACGAAGCCTAAAGACCGATCACGGGCTGGATGCCGGCGAAAAACAAGCTCAAATCCTAAAAGCCTTAAGTAAAGACCTAGACTTCTTTATATCCGAAATTAAAAAGATCACCAACTACTTCGAAGAGCGCGATAAAGATCAGAATGTTAAGGTAGAGCAAGTGATTATCCTGGGCGGCGGAGCCAACTTGCCAGGAATTAGTACCTATCTTACCAGCGAGCTTCGAGTACCGACTAGACTGGCTAATATCTGGGAGCACACCGGCCTTGATAACATACAAACTGTGGATAAACGAGTTTCTGCTATGTATGCTACTGCGGCAGGACTCGCGCTCATCGATCCTGAAGAGGCTGTCAAATGATTAATTTAATTCCTGATGACATTAAGAATAATAACCGATACGCCCGCAAAAATTTGCAATTGGTCCGCTACACTATTATGTCCGCTTCTACTGTGGTCGCTATAGTGCTGATTGCAATGATTAGCATCGCCAGCATGCTTGGTGATAAAAATAACCTGCAGCAAGAAATCGATAAACAAAATGCCCAGCTAGCGACTTATAAGCCAATAGAAGTTCAGGGGCAGCAATTATCGGATACTGTGGCAACGATCAATACCTTACTTAACCGTCAAATTACTTTTTCTACCCTATTGCCAGAAATTGCTAAATGCCTACCAAATGGCGCTATTTTAAAACAACTGGACTTTAGTGCTAGCGACATCCTAGCTGGCAGCACTAAGACCCAAGGTGCAGCACCAGTGGGCGGGGCGGCTGGCATAACGGCCAAAAAGCCCTTTCTTATTCTTGCCGGTCTGGCCGATAGATCTAAGGCAACCACACTACTAGAAAACATAAGAGCCAACAAGGATTTGTTTACGGATGCAGATATAGTTGACGTCACCCAAACGGCGGTCGGCGTTAACGGATCTAGCGCTATCTCTAGCCATTACCCTTACCAGGTGACAATAAACGCTTACTTAAAGCAGGTTAATCCAAATCAATTAGGCAAGACCGGGACTGCAAAATGAGTATCAACCTATTTAAAAATAGCCCTGGTGCCAAAAAATTATTCTTCGCTCTTGCTGGACTAAACATTCTACTTGGCGGCTTAATTATCGGTGTATTCGTGTTGGCGAGCGGTACTGCACAGAAAAAATCTCTGGAAATATCGGACCTAAAAGCTACTTCCCAAACCAACCAACAAGCACTTAATAATTACAAGGTTTTAGAGGGAACGGTAAATTCTAATAAGGATTTCCAAGCAATTGCCGACCGTGTGCTGCCATCAGACAAGGAACAATCCCAGGCATTGGCCGACTTGGACAACTTTAGTCGCAGCACTGGCTTGCCAATTCAGCAAATTAGCTTTGCTCAAGGTGTTAGCAAAACCGGACAGACCTTAACTTCTCCCTCAAGCCTCAAAGGCGTATCCGTGATCGCTGTGGTTCTGCATTCTACAAATGCTCATTACGACAACTTGCTGGCCTTTTTGCGACAAATCGAAAACACACAGCGGCGCATGCAAGTTACATCGGTTGCCATTACGCCCAACAGTACTACTCCAACCTTGTTAGACCGCGTAGATTTATCGATTGATATTTATTTAAAGACTGGTAATTAGAAGTATGGAATTATTTAAACACAGTAAAGATCCGCAAAAAGCAGCTGCTCAAACAGACAGCGAACAACCTAAAAAACAGCAGCTGTCGGTTGGTGAGCTGAAAAAAAGTTTGAAAAAAATTGCTTTATTTGTCGGTAGATTCCAGACAATGATTGTTATTTTACTGCTGGCATTCTGTTTGGCATTTGCTACCTTACGGATGCTTAGTTATGCTAATCCTGCGCCGAGTGAGGAAAAAATTCAAGAAAATCTAGGCAAAATCAAACAGGTACGCATTGACCCTAAAACCATAGAGCGCATTAAGCAATTGTCCGACAGTAAAACCTCTACGACTCCGCAACTGCAACCGGGCCGCACTAACCCATTCGCCGAATAGAACTTTTATCGGCCGTAGTTATTTTTCTTCTTGAATGCTGCGAGCGTATGCTTGGCGCGCGTCTAGGACAATTTCTGCATACTTGTTTGGGTTGGGGCAATATATAAATACAAAGTTATCCATCTCGCCAGCCGTTTGAATCATTAATGTACCGTAATTAAAAATGGTGGCAAGAATTCCCCGCTGATCGGCTGTTACATCTTCTACGTTGGACATAGAAAGCCGCGAAACTTTGCGGTTAAATAAGCTCCGCTGCAAAACCTGCACCAGGTTTTTATCTGTTACAAGCAGTTCACTCTGGCGGTAAACATAAGTCGCTACAAAAAGCACCAGTGCCAATAGCGCAACTGCAAAAAACACAATTCCTACAAACAAGTTAAAACTATTACCCGATAAATCTTTAAATGCATCCGGCGCTAAAACGAACACTAAGGCGAGTAGCGCGGTAATCCCGGCGAGCGCTTCGATATAAATAAAAACTATGCCAATTATGTGACGTTTAACGATTTTTACGACGTGCTCATCGGGGTCCAGAGTTTCACCACCGGGCAAATGCGTCCTGGTGAGAGGAATCGGCGGTGGGGTTTGTGGAGTTGGCGTAGATGTATCAGGCTGCATTTATGCTAATTATAACAACGAGGGCTGATTTTTGCTCGCGGTTTTAGTTTTGCCCAAATGCTTAAAGCCGCGCGGAGTAACTTTGCGGCCGCGAGGAGTTCGTTCCAGCAAACCAATCTGCATCAAGTAAGGTTCGATTGTGTCTTCGATAGTTAGGCGCTCTTCGGCAATCAGGGCAGCGACTGTCTCTACGCCCACCGGCCCGCCATTGTGGTGATCAATGATCGTTGCAAGCAAATGGCGATCCGCCGGATCCAGACCAAGCTCGTCAACTTCTAGTAAATCCAGCGCTTTGTGGGTAAGCGGTTCATCAATAATCCCGTCGCCGTTCATATCCGCGTAATCCCGAACTCGTCGCAACAACCGGTTAGCAATTCGCGGTGTTAGACGTGCGCGACCAGACAAAACATTGGCTGCCGGTTCGTTAATTGGCACGTTCAAAATCCCGGCGGCGCGTTTAATAATTTTGCTAATTTCTTCGGGTGAATAAAATTCCAAGCGGTGGATCATACCAAATCGATCGCGCAGCGGAGCGGCCAAAGCACCGGTGCGGGTAGTGGCGCCAATGATCGTAAACTTAGGCAGATCCAGCCGCAAGCTGCGAGCGCTCGGCCCTTTGCCTAGCATAATATCCAGCTTAAAGTCTTCCATAGCCGAATACAAAACCTCTTCGACTACTCGGTGCAAGCGGTGAATCTCGTCTATAAATAAAATGTCGCCATCCTGCAAGTTAGTAAGCAAGCTGGCCAAATCCCCTGCTCGCTCAATCGCCGGACCGCTAGTTATACGGATTTGCGCGCCCATTTCGTTGGCGATTACACCAGCCAGCGTGGTCTTGCCGAGCCCTGGCGGGCCGTAGAGTAATATGTGATCAATCGGCTCACCACGCTTTTTAGCAGCACCTATCCCGAGTTTCAAATTTTTCTTAATCCGCTCTTGGCCAATGTAGTTAGCAAAATCATGCGGCCGCAGCGTAACTTCCAGCTCCTGGTCATTAGTATCATCAGCATCCGCCGAAGTATTAACAATTCTCTCAATAGCCATACCAATAGTTTAGCACTGTCGTAGCCACTATTAGATCATTCCGCTACGGGACGAAAATATACTCGATTTTATCGACTGCTTCAGCAAACGGAGTTGCACGAATAATATCAAGTGACTGCTCTTCGCCTTCTTTAAATGAAAGAGGCAGCACATTAACTAGTTTTTCGGCTTGCAAGCTTTTATCAAAGCTGTTGTCTTCTATATAGCCAAGACGCAGTAGACACCAAGCCGCAATAAATAACTGGCTGGTATATTTATTCTCCGATTGTAGCGCAGAAGCTGTTTCTGAGTTGAGTTTTGTAAAGTCTATAGCGTTAAGTAGTTGATCGCTGGCGGGACGAATAGCTGATTCATGAGCAACACTATCGGGCTCAAAGCCATTTGTGTGCAGCCAACGGGCGTAGTTATCAAAGTCATAGTCGGGATTCTCGTGAGTTGTGTCATCAACTAAGGCCACTAACGAAGCAGTCGCACCTTCCCTTTGGATGCGTTTTAGCAGGCCTTCCAATGCTGCTTTAGTAGCATTGTGATTGAGAGGGTTATCTGAATAGGGTTGAGAGCATTCGATCGAATATCGGTTCATTGGTCGGCACCATTTAAAACGGGCACGTAACCTTCAATATCCATTACATACAGATTATTATTGGTATCACGCATCAGATTACGTCGATTGAGGTCATTAGCTGCAATGCCATGTTCTCGTAAATAACTTTCAAGCTGACGGATAAGTCTGAAATTACGATCTATAAAACCCTCTCTCTCATCCCCGCGAGGAAGTTCTTTAACGATTTCACTCAGTGGTTTAGCGTCTGCAATGAATGGATACACTAATGCTTTTTGCCCACTGTGTTGACTAATGGCTATGACTGGTTCGATAAGACTGATTGAGCTGTAACCAGCATCTTGAGCCATGTCTTGTGCTTGTGGCTCAGCTAACGCCCGCTTAACCCGCGGTGATAATGTAATCTCATTCAGTACGCTTGTCATGGCATAGGCAGCTCGAGCGTCTTCGGGATTTGCGTATTTACCAAACTGTTTTGATAACAGAATACTCTCAACCCGCTTCTTACCGCCATAGCGCTTTTCTTTCATAATGAACGTCCGACCATCCACCTCACCTTTGAGTAGTGAATTGATACCTCGTGGTTGATGGTTAACCCAATCAAGCGGAACACCGTCTTGAAAAAGCTCGGCCAACTGTGTCCCATACGATGCATAATCTGAGTCGTTATTAATAACTATGTCTACATACGGATAATGTATGGTTTCATAAAGTTTAACCGGTTCTTGGTTAGCTGGAGTGGTTGATGATACCTCGAGACTCATTTGACTACCTTGTAGTGATTTTGCGCAGTATTTTTTCCAATGGGTTTGCTAGCTATAAGACCAAGATTAAGCGCCATTTCATGGTTATATTTTCCTGTTTATTTTTTACCTAGCCTCAAGCAAATTGTAACATAAAATGCAAAAAGAAATCTAAACACCACCCAAGTCTCATTGCTTACCAGCCGAAGGCTGACTCGCCCCGCTCGTCCCTCGATTTTGATTGTCTTTGATTCCCCCGCCGAATCTCTTTTGAAGCTTAGTAAAATCCAAGTCTGCCGGGTCGGCTACCACTTTCTGCGTACGGTTTCTAATTTTTGAACTTTTTGGTAGGATAGGAACGTTATGGGGCATGCGCAGGCTTAAACCTGCAATTGCTCCACCAGAAAAACACTGACAGCCACTTCTTTAGTGGCTGTTTTTATACCCTCGGTGAGTTAAAATAGAAGACATGCTCCGCAAATTAAAGAAAAGCCTGTACTTTGTAGTGGCCAGCTACTTTGCATTCTGGGCCAAGTTGGTACTCGAAAGGTGGAAACCAAGAATAATCGTTATTACCGGTTCGAGTGGGAAAACCACGCTACTACATCTAGTGGAAGCCCAGCTTGGAGGGCAAGCCAACTATAGCCATTTTGCTAACAGTGCCATCGGTATCCCGATGCATATCCTAGGAATGTCTGGAATAACTTCGCGCGCTCAATGGCCTAGCCGTTTTCTGCTCGCCCCAATCAGAACCCTACGCAAAGCACCTGTTCAAAAACTCTACATCGTAGAAGCTGACTGCGATCGTCCTAACGAAGGCAAGTTCTTGGCGCGGCTACTCGAACCAGAAGTGACCATATGGATTAACAGTTACCATACGCATAGCATGAACTTTGACTCTATCGTAAAAAATAAAAATTTTGTTAATCATAAAGAGGCGATTGCGACTGAGTTTGGATACTTTGCCGAAGCGGCCCAAAAACTCGTTATAGCGAATGCTGGCCAGGAAGAGATTGCAAGCCAACTTAACAGAGTAGCCCAGGACGTAAGAGTAGATCGAATATCCAGCAAGGCTGTTTCATTTTACTCGCTCGAAAGTGGTCGAACTTTGTTTACGGTAAATCAACAAAAAATCAGTCTTGCTGGGCTGCACCCAAAAGAACTTGGTATAAGTCTTCAAATGGTCAATAGTCTACTCGACTATCTTGGTATGTCTTTCGACTTTGACTACCAGAAGCTACGCATGCCACCTGGTCGCAGTTCTGTCTTTAAGGGCAAGCGAGGAACGACCCTTATTGATAGTACTTACAATACTGGGTTGGGGGCAACAATAGCCGTGTTTGATCTTTTTAAGAATTATGCTGCCAGTAAAAAGTGGCTAGTGATCGGCGATATTCTGGAGCAAGGCAGCTTAGAGGAAGACGAACACAAAAGATTAGCAACAAAAATCAATGATCTTGGCGTAGCGCAAATAATCCTACTCGGTTCCAGAACCCATAAATACACTTACCCTCTGCTAAAATCTAGCAAACCTCCGAACGTATCCTTACTGAGTCCAAAAGAAGTATTGGACTACATGCAAAAAAATTTAAAAGGTGGAGAAGTTATATTATTTAAAGGCGCTATGGGGCTAGAAGGAGTGATCGAGCAGCTACTTGCCGACTCTAGCGATGCAAAAAAACTTGTAAGGCGCGAAGCAGCATGGATCAAACGCCGTCAAGCCTGGGGGTTACCACGATGAACAAACGGGTATTCATAATTCACGGCTGGAGCTATTCACTGGATAAATGGACCTCCTTGATTGGGGAGCTAAAAATTCGGGGGATAGAGCCAGTGCAGTTAAGAGTGCCCGGCTTAACAGAACCAAGTGACAAAACCTGGGATATTAACGGATACATTGGCTGGCTCAATGACCAACTTAAAGACTACAAAAATCCAGTCGTTATCGGCCACTCCAATGGAGGACGAATCGCCCTGTCTTACGCACAAAAATACCCCGGACGGCTCGATCAGTTAATCTTGATTGATAGCGCAGGAATTGCACATCAGGAATTTAAGCGGCTATTTAAACTCAAAATGTTACGAATACTTTCGATGCCGGGTAAAATTCTGAATCTCGCACCTACTCTTAAGAAACTTTTCTACAAAGTTATTAAAGCTAGCGATTATTACGAAGCATCGGACAACATGAAACTAACTATGCGCAATATGATAGCTGCCGATCAACTCATAGATTTTAATACCATTAAATTACCTGTGGCTATTATCTGGGGTAAGGAGGACACAATTACACCGCTAGCTGATGGGCAAAAAATGCATAGTTTAATCCAAAACTCCAGCTTCAACGTAATCGAAAGTGCACACCATGCACCGTTCCAAAACCACCCCGGCCAAGTTGCCGATATAATTAGTTCCGCGCTTAAGGCCAGCAAGTGAGTGTTTTTAATTCCCTAGGATCAAATTATTCAACTGGTTTTATCCTCAAGAATTTGATCGGTGGCGGCTCCAAAAAAGACTACGAAGAGCTCGCTAAAGAACTTGGCGGTTACTACAAAGGCCAGGCAATTCTTACATATAAAGGACGCAATGCTTTAGAATTAGCTTTAAGGAGCATTCATCTGCCAGCAGGTAGCTCGGTCGGTATCAACGGCCTGACTTGCTACGTGGTCTACCAGGCTGTTATAAGCGCAGGGCTAAAGCCAATCATGATAGATCTGGCTGCCAGACAACTCAATTTCGATATTGACGAACTTAGGCGTAATAAGGATATGAAGGCCATTATAGTACAAAATACCCTAGGATATCCTGCCAATATCGCATACTTGAAGGATTATTGCTCGCAAGAAAAAATCATAATTATAGAAGATCTAGCGCATAGCTCTGGAGCGATTTATCCAAGCGGCGAAGAAGCGGGAACAGTTGGAGAGCTTACGATGATGTCATTTAGTCAAGATAAGCCTCTCGACGCCGTAGCTGGCGGAGCATTGATTGATCGCCGCCCAAACAACGCGACCGATAGTTTTATATCTCTGCCAAAAGCTGGGACTTGGCCGCGCACCAAAAATAGATTCTACCCATTTTGGACAATGCTAATTCGTAATACTTATGATTTTGGGCTAGGACGAGCCTTGCACTACATTCTAAAAAGATTCAAGCTACTTTCCACGCCAATGGCTAGCGAAATAAACAGCATATGCTCCATGAGTAATCACACCGCTAAATTGATCGTTAAAAACCTCTGGCCATACCGCAACCAAGAATTATCACATCGACAAAAAATTGCGGAAATTTATCACAACAATCTGCCGGATGACATATTAATAACACCGCTCTCCAAAAGCAAATCGTCGTATTTGCGTTTTCCTATACTCGTGCCTGATCGCTCTTCCCTGCTAAACTACTTACGGAAAAACAAAATCTTCATCAGCGATACTTGGTATGATGCCCCAATAGGTCCAAAGAAATATTTAGGTAAGACTAGCTATAAAACCGGCCAATGCCCAAGGGCGGAGTTGATAGCGAGCAAACTCATCAACTTGCCAACCCACCGCCACATAACTCCAGATGTTGCCCTAATAATTTGCGATAGGATCAAACAATGGCAAAAATCATAGAAGATAAACGACAATGGGAGGATTTTATGTCCACCCACCCGGAAGCCAACTTTTTACATTCCTGGAATTGGGGTGAGTTCCACGAAAGCCTAGGGCACAAAGTCCTGCGATACGGGTTTTATAAAAATTCCAAGTTGGTAGGCGTTACTCAGGGGGTAATCGAACCGGCACGGCGCGGACGCCATATGGTTATCGTAGGTGGACCTATTTTAGACTGGAATGATCAAAAAATTGTTACCGAATGGCGAGATACAGTCAAAAAAGCTGCTGCCGATAACAAATGTATCTTTGTGCGTCTACGGCCACAACTATTAGATATGCTGTCGAATCGTGCCAACATTCGTAAACTTGGATTTCACAAAAGCCCGATGCACGCTACGGCAGACCTAACCAGCCAGCTTAATCTAAGCTTATCCGAAGAGGAATTAAAACACGCCATGCGAAAGGGCACCCGATACGAAATAAACCGCTCGACAAAGCTCGGCATAGAAGTTTCATCCAGCAACGACACTAAAGATATTGATGAGTTCTATAAATTGCAGCTAGCTACAGCGCAACGACAAGGATTTGTGCCATTTAGCAAGAAGTTTTTAAATGAACAATTTAAAGCTTTCGCCAAAGACGGAAAAGTACTTTTATACCGCAGCACATATGAAGGTCAACTACTCGCCATGGCTTTTATAATTTTTTACGGCAAAGAGGCGGCTTATCACTACGGAGCCAGCACGGACCTAGCGCGTAAATTCCCGGGTGCTTATGCTATACAGTGGCAAGCAATTGCCGAGGCTAAAAAACGCGGCTGCACTCGGTATAACTTTTGGGGCATTACCGATCACGGGCAAACAAAACATCGATTCTACGGTGTGTCGGTTTTTAAACGTGGTTTCGGCGGACAAGATGTTGCTTATGTGCCAGCACACGATCTCATTATTAACCCTGTAGTTTACCCACTAACATACAGTTTCGAAACAGCTCGACGCAAACTCCGAAGACTTTAGTTCTTAGTACAAAGAGGCTTCTTTGGGCATGTGTGAGCCTTCTAAGATCTTTAGGGCTTCTGGGGCTTCTACTGTTTCTTTTTCTATTAGCGCCTTTTTTAGGGCCTCTAGCTTAGGCAAGTTGGCTTTAATTACTATTCGAGCGCGCTTGGCGGCTTCTGTTACGAGCGCTTCGATTTCGTCATCAATAATTTTTGCGGTGTCTTCAGAATACTGGCGCTCGTGCATCAGCTTGTCCATCATTATGCCCTCGTCTACGTGGAAAACCTGGTCGCGAAGTTTTTTGCCCATTCCCTGATTTACAATCATGTCGCGGGCAAGTTCGGATGCTTTTTGCAAGTCCGACCCGGCGCCAGTCGTTACGCGCTCAGATCCATAAATAACTTCTTCTGCCACGCGGCCGCCAAGCATTCTAGCCAGCACGTCCTTGTATTCGATAATGCTATGGTAGTTTTTGTCTTCTGGCGGAATAAACCAGGTAACGCCACCGGTGTGCCCGCGGGATATAATCGTAACTTTGTGCACCATGTCGCTGTCGGGCAAAACATGGCCTACGATTGCATGACCGGCTTCATGGTAAGCGGTTAGTTCTTTTTCTTTTTCGCTCATAACTTTGCTCTTGCGTTCCGGGCCGATAGCGACTTTTTCAAACGCTGCTACCACGTCTTCATTGTCGATAACTTTGCGGTTATGACGAGCGGCTACTATCGCAGCCTCGTTAGCAATGTTGGCAAGGTCGGCTCCGCTGCTACCAGCGGTTTTTGCAGCTAATGATTCCAGATCTACGTCTTTGCTAATTGGCTTCTGCTCAAAATGAACCTTTAAAATTGCCGAGCGGGCTTGGCGATCTGGTAAGTCGATATTGACCCGGCGGTCAAAACGCCCCGGGCGCAGCAAGGCCGGATCCAAAACGTCCGATCGGTTGGTTGCAGCTAAGACGATAACGTTTACGCCTTGTTCAAATCCGTCCATTTCTACCAAAATTTGGTTCAGGGTTTGTTCGCGCTCGTCGTGCCCGCCACCCATACCGCTGCCGCGGCGGCGACCGACGGCGTCGATCTCGTCTATGAATATAATGCACGGCGCGTTCTTTTTAGCTTTACTAAACAGGTCGCGAACACGACTAGCACCCACGCCCACAAACATTTCTACAAATTCCGAACCGCTAATACTAAAGAATGGCGCGTTGGCCTGACCGGCCACGGCTCGTGCTAGCAAAGTTTTACCAGTACCCGGAGGACCCACAAGCAGCACACCTTTGGGAATTTTTGCGCCCACGCCCTCGAACTTTTTAGGAAACTTCAAAAATTCTACGACTTCTTCTAGATCCTGTTTGGCTTCGTCGTTACCAGCCACGTCTTTAAACGTAATCTTGTCTTTTTCATTACCATAAAGCCGCGCCCGGCTTTTGCCAAAACTCATCGCCTGATTGCCTTGGCCTTGGGCGCTTCTGAACATAAATATCAAAATTCCGGCGATAATAACTACTGGCAGTACATTCGCCAACACCGTCACCCACACATTACCGTTGCTCGAAGTTGGTTTATTAACAAGCTCCACCTGTCCCTGCTTTAAGCCCTGTTCGTAAATGCTAGAACCAGTTTCTTTAAAGGATTTTTGCGATGGCTTGTCTTGCCCGACGCGCGTAATGTCTAATTCTTCGCCCTTAACAGTTATTTGTTTGATTTGCCCATTGTTGGCGTCGTTCACAACCTGCGAAAAAGGTATCTGTTTTAGCGGAGCTTGCTGAGTAGAGGCCGAAAATGCGATAAGACCAAATAAAATTAGCAGCGCTACAAACCCGGCGTTTTTGAAATGGCTTTTTTTGCCTTTGTTACTGTTGTTCTTTCCGCCACCACCGCCGATCCGAAACTGCTTTCCATTCATATAGCTATGATTATATCAGATATTCACCCCAGTGTTGCGTGTTGTTGCCCAACAACCAAGCTGAGTCCCTTAGTAATGTCGTGTTTTGTGCCGGGCTTAGCGGTTTTTATGGCAATCGTTAAGCGTTCCACTGTCTTTTTGTCAAAATCCCCCGCTCCGTGCGCGCGCAACCAAAACGCCATCAAGGTTTTGCTGACATTATCTGGTAGTAATATAAATTCTTGCCTGTTAATCTTGCCTGCCAGATTAATTTTTCTAGAAATATCTTCTACGATCTTGTCTTGCTCGTCCAAATTATCCGACAAGGAGTTTACCTCTCGCAGCAGCTTGTTTCTTTGCGAGTTTGATAATTTTGGGGTAATTTGCTTCCTAATGTAGTTGCGAAGATACGCTGTATCGTTATTAGTGGAATCCTCGCGCCATATAATCTTATGGGTTTGAGCATAATTTAAGATTTCTTTTTTAGTAAATGGAAGTAGTGGACGAATAATACTAGGGTTGCGCATAATCGAAACCAGTCCCTTGTGTTTTGTGCCACGCAAAATGTTGATTAGCGCCGTTTCTATCAAATCGTCTTGGTGATGTGCGGTAATGATTGCCAGGGCTCTATGTTTTTTTTGCAAATTGCACAAAAATTTATAACGGGCCTCGCGGGCCTGACCTTCACTTGCCCCTCGTCCAAGCCTGGCAGTGCCCACTTCCACCTGTAGTCCTTTGCTGACAGCCGTTGCCACCACCAACTTCTCATCCTCGTCAGAATCTTCCCTGATACCGTGATTAAAATGAGCTGCTATGAGTGTTAGGTTTGGCCGGCTGCTCAATATATCCAGCAAAACCATAGAATCCACGCCGCCAGAAACCGCTACTATATATTTACCGTCCACTACATTAACATTCATCTGGTTATAATATAGTTTATTAATAACCCGTTTCAAATTTCCCCCAATTAATCTGATAGAATAAAGTCAGCAAAATGAATAATCAAATTGAGTCTCATAGCAGCTATGACGGAGAAAACTCCAAATGGCACTTCATACCAACACCAATACAGGTTTTGGTCTATTTTTTGGCAAGTTGCTTGCTGCTAACAATCTTGAATATTGGTAGAATCTGGCACTATTTATCGACAAGTCTTTTTGGTAATCAAGGCGGAGCAGAAAATTTTGTCGCTGCTCATATACCAGCATTGCACGGAGCCTATCATTTTATTACCCACAGTATTATATTACAGGTCATGTTCTGGGCACTTGTAGGTTGCGTAATTTACGGGTTCATATGGTTTGGCAAAAATATTTTTATTAGCCTAATGAATGACTTTGTGGCCGACCAATACGTTCACCCGCCCGGATATAATCGATCAAAATATTGGGAATCGGTATTGATGCGCAAAGTTTTTTTTACTCTGAGTCTTGTGGTGTTGATAGCCTCATTTATAGGTGGCGTTGGGTTTGTTATGGCTCTTGCAAGTGCATGCTATACCACAGTTACTAACTTTACGATTGTGGGCGGTACGTTAACTTTATTTGGCTCAGCACTGATCACTACGACTCTTATTTACGCACTCACCATCCTAACTTACCTAACAACCAAAGCCTGGCGCCTAATATATAAAGACCTCTAACATCTGATCTTTAAGCAGTCTACTTTTAACCTGCTTGTGCTTGCATTGTTTTAAATCTGGCAGATAATTGTACCCAAATGGCTATAGAAGAAAATGAATTTGCAAGTTTTTTGGATATGCTGACAAATAAACAATCTATACGCAATCTACACGCAGAGTTTGAATTTACCCCCCCAGTCCAAGAAGAATCAGATTTATACGACCTCGCAGAAATTATGGGTACCGCATACGAGGGGCTCGCTCATGGCATACACGATAATGTCCAGGCGTGGCATGCGAGTCGGGGTCGGGAGCCACTAATTCGAAAAGTGATTACACCGAGAGTCTACATTAATGGTTCTGTCACACAAACTAAAATAGAATTTTTATTGAGTTCCCATAACTTTGACGGCAGACAAAAACAGCCCGACTACATAGAGTCATACCTTAAGGCCCGTCGTGCAGTTTACGAAGAGTTGCTACAGCATGCACTTAATACCAGTGATTTTGGCCCTCTACTAAGTAGTATTGGCACATATGAAGAGTCTGTTCTTGCGCAGCGACTATTGAATGAACTTTCAGCTCGAAAACAACGCTATCCAGATATGATCATTGGGAATGCAAATGCGGTTCTTGGTAGAATTGACAGGTCGAATCGACGTATTTATAGGATAAAGCAAAGTTCGCAAAACTATGCATCGATGGCTGCTCGCCGTGAATTCAGGAATGAATCATATCGTAAGTTAAATAGTGATGAGACAGGTATTATAGGGGCGTTAGCTTTAGGTGCTAAAATTAAAATCAATAATCCTGGTAGCAAATCCGAACGACTGCACAAATTCTTCATAGATCCACTATCTAGAATCGCTAAATTACAGACCGTTCCGGAAAGATTAATCGCGAGGGAGATAGAAGGCCTACCAATTACTGATGCCGATAAATAACTTTTTTTAATCTGGTAGCAGGGGCGAGGATTGAACTCGCGACCTCAGGCTTATGAGTCCTGCGCTCTAACCATCTGAGCTACCCTGCCACAAATAACAGATGTAATTGTAGCATATCTGGGGTAAGTATACACGCGAAAAAGCTGGCTTAATTCAAGCCAGCATCAAAAACAGTATTTTGACCATTTACTCGCTTAGGATAAAGTCGAACGCTAAAACTTTTTTGTCTTGCGTTGGCATTAACTCAAACGACATTCCATCGGCCATTTTGCCCATCCTTTTATTTTGTTAACCCACTTGTTTTTGGTGAGTTGTTTTTTATATTTTTGTGAACCTAGGACCTATTATATATAGTTTTCCATATAAGTCAACAAGTTTATGCTTAATTTTATATTACTCACTTCAAAATATACATAAAACGAACATATGAAAGATTATGTATGAATGTGTACTAATATGATAAATATGCTTGTATTTAGCTTGCGTTCATGCTTAAATTGCCTCTGTTAGGATCTTTTCGATTCTTAGTGCGGAAAAAGAACGACCACGCTTGCCCTAAAAGCATCGTCCAAGTTCGGTTCCAAAAGTAAGATGCGACAAGGGGTCGTTCCTAAGTAAAAAAAGTAAAAGGATATTTTTTAAATGTACAAAGTATTTGTAGGTGGCCTACCATTCGCCACCACTGACGATGAACTTCGCGACATTTTTGCCGCTCACGGTGCTGTTGCTTCTGCTACAGTAGTTCGTGACCGCGAAACTGGCCGCAGCAAGGGCTTTGGCTTCGTTGAAATGGAAAACGAAGACGAAGGCCGCGCCGCAGAGAAAGCCCTAAACGGCAGCGAAATCGGCGGACGCAGCATTTCTGTTGCAGAAGCTCGTCCAAAAGAATCACGCTAAATATTAGCTACGATCTTTTAACTAAAAACTCCCCTGTGTTAGCACTAGGGAGTTTTTAGTTTGCCAAGGCAGATTAGGCTTATCCGCGTGTAATCCAGCTTTTATTCCTTACCGTAAACAACGCGTAAATACTTTGCCAATACAAAAACAAATCATAAAAAACCATGTAAACCAGCAGCCCGGGTATCTTACGTTTTGCGTAAAAGAATATGTGGATATAGCGCACAATCATAAACATTATCCAAGCCGGCAAAACAGTTGTTAAAAAGAACATAGGATCGGTAACAATTGACACGAACAGCGCTATCATAAGCCCAAATGACAAAAACGGGATAGTCAATTCCCATAACAAAATTTCGAAGAACAATATAGGACGCACGCGCCAAGCGTACGTAAGCGTATAGATTGACTCTCTTATGTACCCCCTCTTCCAGCGTTGTTGCTGCTTTAAAAATCCTTTTACCGTTGACGGCGTCTCTGTATAGCTAATGGCTTCGGGCACAAATTTTACATGGAATCCCCTTTTTAACACCAGATTGGTTAAATGGCGATCTTCTGAGTGCGTACATTGCTCTCCAAAAAACTTCTGATTAACGAATTCATCAATAAGCCCTTTCATCAAATCCGCGCGGTAAGCCGACAAGCACCCGCTACAACATACTACAATCCCGATCGCTGACTGGGCACGTTTATAAATATGAAGGCCGATCCAATAGTAAGCACCAACCATCCTTGTTAGAACATTCTTTTTTTCGTTCAACAGCCGCACATCGCCACTTGTGGCGCCAACTTTTGGATCCTCAAAAGGTTCAATTAACCGAACCAGCGCGTATTTATCTAACACTGTGTCGCTGTCTACTGTCACCACATAATCCGCGTGTTCTGTAAGGCGCTTAACGGCGTAGTGTAGGGCGTGGCGCTTGCCTTTATTGCTATCAAAAAAATGAATTTTAATGCTGGTATTTGCCGCTAGCTGCCGCAAGAGTTCTTTTGACTTTAAATCCGTAGAACCATCGTCGACGATCAAAATCTCTTTAGTGCCTTCCGCAAAAAATATTGATTTTACCGATCTATACAGCAGTTCTGCCGATTCGTTAAAACACGGCATAACCACGGCTATCCGTTTACCAGCGCTGTTCGTCTGCGCAGGCAAAGCGTAAGTCTTCGGCTTTTTCATATCTCCGATAAAAAGCAGGATGAATATAAACCACGTGTAAATTAGGAGCAATATAAAATACACACGCCCGTATAATTCCCACAAATGCTTATAGTTATTCTGGAAGACGAACAGGAGCAGCGATAGCCCCATAAGCCCAAATAACATAAAGTACAGGGCGCGTTCTACCGCTACTCGTTTTGAACCCACCTCAAACCTCCGTCCGTTCAGAAACTAGATATTTTTTGAGCGAAAACCATGAAGAGCGAGGAAGCATAACCATAGTTACGTTGACGAGATCTAAATGGTTTGCAGCCAAAAAAGGTTGGTTTATGGATGTGGGGGAGATTTGGGGTGGGTTCGTTGTCATTTACCTCCTTAGCTTATTTTTTTACGTTGATTTAGGACTATGAGCTAGCTAACTTGTGGAATGACCGGCAGGAAGAATACGTGCGCTTGGCCAACCAGGTGGCATTCCAGCGACGCATCAGATGCACGCAAGAATTCCTTTAGCTGATGCGATGTCAGGTGACGACCCGACACGGTTGCAATCGTTACATCTTCGCCATTTATATTCACTTCCGATTGATTAACTTCAAAAAATGCGTCTAGCTCCGCTGCCTGTGTAGCACTAAGCTGGCAAATGGCTTGTTCGTTTGAAGAAAAGTGCGATAATCGCTCTGTCACCCCCTTGTCTTCATTATCTACATCCACAACAACCAACTTGTGCCCACCGCGAGATTCCATATGATTGTTATGTATGGTTTCTGCGTAGGCTTTGTTCTGAGCCCAGCCCGTAGCATTCCCGACCGTAAACAGCGTGAACACACTTAATATTCCAAAAACAAGCACCCAAGATAATTTTCGCATAGGCAAACTCTCCTTCTTAAATCCTTAATGCGTTTTTTGTTGATAAATAGTTAGTTAATAATTTACAACGCAGTAAGACTTAATAGAGTTTAGTGAAAGGCTTTTTTAGAATCCGTACAGATTCTAACGTTTAAATTGTGTGTTTTTTAACAAGGCTCTCAAGTTCAAATTATGGATACTGGTATCGGGGAGGATTATCAGTGTAATCCTTGGGTAGTGGCAGAGCTATTTCCAAGCGTTTTGGTGTTTGATCGTGTTCTGGCCTGCGCACGCTCACGGGGACCAGTAGCTGTTTAACTAGCTCCCCAAGCTCATAATCTTCAAGTGATTCACCGCTCAAAAAATAACCTTTTTCAAAATCCGGAGAACCGTCTTCTGCTAGTATTATTCCCTCGGGAGTTACTTTATATACACCAAAACTAGGGGGAGCACCATGCATGTCGTCTGATAACTCGGCTAGATGTAGCTCATAATACGTGCCTCGATCTACACTCCCAAACACCCGAACTAGTTTATCTACAGCGTAATTTTCTGGATCCTGCGGATTTACTACGCGGCGCTCGGTGTATACACCAGCACTAGGGTCTTCGTCGCTATATGGTTCAATATCACCTGCTAATACGCAGCCGGGTTTGCCGCGTTCATAGTCATCACGGTTAACCGTATCGCGCCTAGTTTCGCCTGGCCGTTCATGGTCTATCATTCCTGTTTAATACGCCTAATTTTAGACCTAGTCAATAGGCTAAGCGGTTTGTCAATTTTGATTCTTTGCAAATTTATTACGTAGCTTAATAGCTAGATCTGTTAAAAGCTATTTATCTGACTTGAGCAAACTCACCATGCGCAAATTAGCCAGGTAGTGATCAGGATCAAGGTTAGGGTGCACGTTTAAGTAATTCATATGCTTATCGACAAACGGTATTAGGTTGTTTGGGTAGCGAGCAATATTCGCACTGTAGGATGGTTTTGTATTATAAATACGATTTTTGGTCATAAGCAGTAGGGTTTGCTTAATCTCTTCGCCCTCTACAGAATCAAAATAATTAGCTTTCTTTTTTAAAGTAGCCATGTTGATTGTGCTTAAGCCTTAACTTTGGGCTGCTTGGGCTTTTTGATCTCTTTTCGACCTTTGTCTCTGGACATAGTTGTTCTCCGCTTGTCTCCTTAGTATGCGCTTCTTTAGCAGTTACTCCTAATAACTTATGCCCGCTTACGGTTGCATATTAGCTATAGAGGGAGGCAAAAACATAGACCGGCCGATTATAGCTAAGTCACTAGGCTGAATGCGTACCATCTCCCACATATATAAATTCTCCGCTATACTTACCGTTCAACAATTTTCCTAATCTTTCCAGTGACTCTGGCGACATCCTCAAAACAGGCACCCCCTGGTGGTCCCGCTCGGAACTACTGGCATCCCATGCCCCATGTTCTCCTGGCAGAAGCGTGTAAGGGTCATCAACCGGAACTAAACGGCCCAATGCAATTGCACGCTCAAACCTATCTAGGTCTAATCTTAAAGCTGTGATGGGCGAACCTGTGCCCCGCCTGGTTACTTCAAGAAGTCCTTCTTTCTCCAATTTACCTATCGCTTCCCCTATTTTTTTACGTCCGGTTCCCATAGCTGCCCTGATGGTTGGCATTATGTTGCCTTGAAGGCATCCAGACTCACCCTCTTCTAAAACAAACTGCGCTAGCCGGCTCTCAAAACCCCTGTTATTGAGCGTGGGCATACTAAACTCAAGATCCAATTCGGGATCCATTGCTGGAGCTTCAGGATCAAAACCTACCGAGCTGTCTACTATAGAATGGGTTAAACTTTCTTGGGTAGCCATAAATTTGCTTACTAAGTCATATACTTTACCATGAGTTGTTTATTTTAGCAAATAGAATATTTGGAAATCCCCTATACACTTAATAGTTAGTATGAACAAACAACAAAAATTGGTGCTTTGGATTAGTATGTTGGCTTCTTTTGTTGCGTTTTTGGATGGATCTATTGTGAACGTTGCGCTGCCGGCAATCACTCGCGAACTCGGTGGCGGCTTAGCCATCCAGCAATGGGTTGTAGACGCTTACCTAATTACTCTTGGATCTTTGATGCTAATAGCCGGATCTTTGTCTGATATATTCGGCCGTAAAAGAATCCTAGCAACCGGGTTAATCGGCTTTGGAGTTGCCTCTATACTTTGTGCTATTGCCACAACTAGTTTATTACTAATCGTTGGACGGGCTCTGCAAGGGGTGGCCGGAGCTCTGTTAGTGCCAAGCTCGTTAGCTTTAATCATTTCTGCATTTTCCGGTGTAGCACAGGGTAAAGCGATTGGATCTTGGACTGCCTGGACTGGCATCGCATTTATAGTCGGGCCACTAACTGGAGGGTTTTTGGTAGACAACGGTTCTTGGCGATTAATCTTTGCGATTAACGTAATTCCCATACTGATCGTGTTATGGCTAATGAGTCATTTGGAGCATAAAGAAAAAGTTAGTAAACGTGCAAAAGTCGACCTTATTGGTTCAATTCTATGCGCCGTTGGCCTGGGCGGCCCTGTTTACGCACTAATCGAGCACTTCCACTATGGTTGGTCCAGTCCATTGATTTACTTGCCCTTACTTGTTGGTTTAGTGGCTGGCATTTTATTTATTTGGTACGAGCGTACAACCGCGCAACCCATGTTGCCGCTGTCTTTATTCAAAGTAAGAAATTTCTCTGTTGGCAATATTGCAACAGTTGCAATTTACGGTGGTTTGTCTGTAGCCAGTTTTTTAATCACTATATTTATCCAACAAGTTGGCGGATATTCAGCCGTTCAGGCAGGTTTAGCCCTGCTACCCGTAACTGCAATTATGTTTATTCTTTCATCAAAATTTGGAGCATTAGCCGGACAATACGGACCAAGGGCTTTTATGACGGTCGGACCAGTAATTGCAGGCTTAGGATTCTTGACAATGCTGCTGGTAGATCAATCTGTGGATTACTGGACTCAGCTATTGCCTGGGATTTTAATTTTTGGACTAGGTTTGGCCATAACCGTCGCGCCTCTTACTACGGCTATACTCGGATCAATCGATAACAGGCAAGCTGGTATTGGATCGGCTGTAAATAACGCCGTAGCCCGAATTGCAGGTTTAGTAGCAATCGCTACAATCGGTGTAGTTACTGGCCCAACACTTAAACTAGAGGGGTTTCACCGCGGAGTAATTGTAATGGCAAGTTTACTAGTAACGGGCGGGTTAATATCGGCTGCTGGTATCAAGAACCAAATTAAAAACTAGGCTACACGTTAGATAACGTCAGAAAAATTTACTAAAGTTAGATCCGAACTTTGCAAAATTTGTTCCAAACCATTCAAAACTTTCACACCACCCAGCGCATCGTGATTTGGTTCAGAGACCAAAGCACCACCCCCAGGTTGGGTTCGCCACACAAGACTATCTTTTTGGGCATTGAACGGAATTATGAATTTGCTATCTTTGCCGCGATAACTCTTTAAAAAGCCGCTCCCAATCACAAGCCTTACGCCTTCTCCCTCCATGCAGATACTATCAAAAATTCTAATTACCTTGCCGAGGTTTTCACTGATTGCAGATGCCCAAGCCTGAACTTCACCAGTCGCATTATCTATAGGGGACACGCCTTCTCCTGCGGCCCGCATCAGTAAGAGACTAGTTATTCTGTCTATCTCTGCTAGTCTAGCTTCAAAGCTAAAGGCTTCCTCGTTCCTCGCAACTGGGATCTCGCTCATATTAAACGAACAATAAGCTACATATGCAAGAAACGCAAGGGGCAGTAGTTAATACAAACCGTAGTTCGCGTCAATCAGTCTGATTTTGGCTTAAATTTACGGATTAGCATTTGTGCTATTAATACTCCTATAGCTACTTTGGCTACGTCGGATACATGCTCTTTGGCGCCTTCTGCCGCATTGTATGCCCTGCCCTTAAAGCTAGCCTTTGTCAATTCGATTAGTTTTTCCAGATCGCGTCTGGTATCTATCATCAAAGCACTTTCTAAGTAATCCGCGGCTGATTCAAACTCATCATCTTCATTATCTCCCTCATGCTCTTGCTCTTCAATTTCAATCTTTTTAGCAATTTTCTCTGCGCTCAAAGTATTACTCGTAGAATGTCTAAAGGCATCTTTGTCGCCTGTTGATGTTTGCAAATACTGTACTCTGCGATAATTTTCAACTTGCATCAACAATTCTAATGTCTGCGCCTTAGAATTAATATCACGCGAATCATCACCCAACACAAAATCCACTACTTCCAATACTGAGTTTGTCGCGTCTTCATTATATTCAAAAAGTTCCCTTTGATGAGAATTGCTAGGGGATTCTTTGTAGCGTTGAGCTGCCTCAAAAAAACTAGCCCTTGATTGTTCTACATCTTCTAGCAAATCAAAGATATCTGGGTCTTTATCAGACAGCGGTTCTCCACTTTTCTCTGCGTCCATCTATGCTGAACGATAAACTTAAAATACTAGCTTGTCAACGATATTTTTTATACTCAGGCAGGATGATTTGTATCTTGCGACATACACGAAAAATGTCTAACTGTAATTCTACCCAGGACTTTTTTTGCCAGTTCATTTGTAAACTTCATGGTAAACTTTTGGCCATGCTCCAGCGTAGCGACCAGACTGTCTTGATCGCAACTGTCCGAAAGTCGATCCTCTCTTTCATCATCCGTCTCACCTTCTATATCTAGGGGCGCAGCAAAATTAAATATACAGGTTAGCGCATCGCTCACCGTGCAACCTACTACTACTATATTATCTACCCTATTGTCCTCCAGAGACCTCATAGCAAAGTACTGAGCACGTCCCGGCACCAATAGTTCCGTATTCGAATCTGGCACGTTTTTAATCTCGTTCGTAAGAAAAGACGGCATATGTGAATACTAGCAGCTATGCTTGTTAAAATAAATTATCTATCAGAAAATGTGTTAGAGTAAGGTTAAATTCTTAAAAAGGGAGAGTAGTTGTGAGTAAAGAGGCCCCAGATATATGTATTCCTGAGAGTAAAGAAACTCTAGAAGCGGCGATATTGGCCCAGCATGCAATACTTCAGGAGGAGCGAGTTAGTGCCGACCCAGATTCTATAAAGAAAGCCGCAAAAGCTATAGCTAATATGAATCTTTTTCTGGAACACTGGCCGGACGGCAAAGCCCGCGATATAAGGTTCTTGACCGTAGACGAAGAAGCAGAGCGAGCAATAGCAGAACTGCCCTCTTACCCTCCAATGGTCGGGTTAAATGATCCGTTGTCTAGATAGCTTTAGTTAATTGAAGTTTTGGGTTTGTTTTTCTATTTTGCCGTCTTTCATGTAGATTATTCGGCGGCAGCGGGCGGCAACTTCTGGGTTATGCGTTACGATCACAAACGTTTGGCCGTCTTTGTTTAGTTTGGTTATTAGGTCCATAACTTCATTTGTCATTTTTGAGTCCAGCTCGCCTGTTAGCTCGTCGCCAAAAATAATCGACGGACTATTTACGATGGAGCGGGCAATCGCTACGCGCTGTTGCTGGCCACCAGATAGTTCGCTGGGTTTATGATTTAGCCTATCGCCCAAGCCAACTTGCTCTAGTGCACTCTTGGCCATAGATTTGCGACGGCGCAGCTTTATACCCGCATAGCGCAGCGGCAACATGACGTTTTCTAGCGCAGTCAGGGTGGTAACAAGGTTGAATGACTGGAACACGAAGCCCAGTTCGTGCGAACGTATTTTTGGTAATTCTCGGCGTTTAATGGCCGTAACGTTGCGATTATCAATAAATATCTGTCCAGCGGTTGGCTCGTCTAAAAGCCCCAGCATGTTTAGCAGCGTTGACTTGCCGCTGCCCGACGGGCCCATAACTGCCACCAAATCTCCGCGGTTAATTTCTAAGTCTACTCCATTTAAAGCGTGCACAATTACACCGCGGTCGCGGCGGCGAGGCTTTAGTTTTTTGCCGGTAATCGCTTCGTAGCACTGTTCGAACTTCTCGGCAGCAAATAGATCTTGGGCACTACCCAGTAGTTCGCCCTCTGCTTGGGCTTCTGCTTCATTACGGCGTGCAATATTGCGTTCGTACTTTTTTTGCAACTTGCCTAGAGCCTTCTGAGCTTTTTTAGCATTCTTACGATTCCCCAGCACAAAAGCTTTAGTAAGGTTGTTTAGGCGAAGGATATTATTGGATTCTGACATTTTCTAACCCTCCCTCAATGCTTTTACAATACTTACTTTAACCGCGTAATAAGCTGGGTAGATGCCGGCTATTACGCCCAATATTACAGAAAAAGATACTGCAAAAATAGAAATACGTGGAGTGAGTAAGAATATAGTGTTGCCTCCGCCTTCCATCGCCTTATTAACAAGCGCCACCGTTAGGGCGCCCAGTCCCCAACCAACCAACCCGCCGAACAATCCGATAAGTCCGGCTTCTATCAAGTATTCTTGCATGATGTTGCGAGTTTTGGCGCCCACGGCTTTTTTGATACCGATCTCGCGAATTCGTTCAGATATAGACATAGTCATGGTATTAATAATCGACAGTCCGCCAACCAGCAATGATATAAATGCTATCCCAAAAAGTATTGCGTTAAACACGCCCGTGGCGCTAGCGATTTGGTCTTCAAAAGCCTTTGGCCCGCTAGCTTTGACGCCCGACACTTGGCTATTAATTGTATCTGCTAGTTTGTTGGGGTCTACGCCAGGAGCGATATAAACAGTAAAGCCGTTCACGATTTTGTTTGGGTCGACCTGAGTTTTTATGATTTCTGGCAGGGAGTTGTATAGGATTTTTTGAGCATCTGGTATGGTCATGCCAACAGCTGAGTCCGGAGCAGTCAACGTCTTATTCATAATCCCAACCACTTCGTAATCTTTGCCTCTTATGTGTACCTTACCCCCAACACTAGCGTTGAGTTTTTTGACTAGGTCTGCGCCAACCGTTACTTTGCCTGTGTCGCCTTGGCGCAAATCCCGGCCTGAACTAAAGGTAATTTTAAACGTTTCGTATTTTTGGGAATTAAATTCTGTTGCGGATATTGACGGTGGCGGGCCAAAACTTACTGCATCGCCAGTGTCGGATATTGCGGCGTAAATTGTTCCAGAAACTGCCGTCACACCTTTTACTTTGGCGATTTCTTTGGCTTTATCAATACTCATTGGAGTCGGCAAAGAAACTAGCGAAGTGTTTTTATCAGATACCGTAACTTTGTCGGAAAAGTACTGCGTGCCGCCGCTTACCAGCAGGTTAATTCGTTCCGCCATAGACCCCATAACGGTAAAGGCAAAAATACCGATAGTTATGCCAAAAATTGTCAGTACGGTTCTAGTTTTACGCCGGAACATGTTTTTAAGAATCTCAATCATAATCTGCCTCCTGCTTATGTTCCTGCCTACATGGTACCCCTTTTATCTGTACTTTTAAAGGGGGTTGCTGCTAGTACAAAATTATTTTGTTTGCTTTTTAAGCTATCAAAAGTAGCAAAAAATGCCGATGGTTATTTAACTACGATGGTGCCGCGCATGGATGAGTGGAAAGTGCAGTGATACTGGAACGAGCCAGTCTTATCAAACGTAAAGCTGTACTTAGCGCCCGGGGCAATGCTAGGGCTGTCGGGACCGCCTACATTTTTTAGATCATCAGTTACTGTGTGCGCAACGCTGTCGTTATTTGTCCAGGTAACTGTTCCACCTTTTTGGATGGATATTTGAGGAGGCATAAACATCATATTTTTAATGTCGATGCTGCCGGTTGACGATGTTTGGCTAGAACTTGCCGGGGTCGGGTTGGTGCTAGGATTAGACTGTGGAGAACTTGTTGATTGTGTGGCCCGCTTATTGTTGTCTGCTTTATGGGTCAGAGCCACCGCCCCGCCCGCCACCAATAAAATTACGATCGCTGCGCCTACAATGGCTTGTTTGTTCATAATTAATCCCCTATTTACCCCTCCTATTATGAGCTCTCTAAAAAGGTAAAGCAAATCTCGGGAGTTTAATTTAGTTAGATTAGGTTGGCTTGTTTTAGGAGGGCTAGGATGGAGCTGACTAGCGGGATTAGTAGGCCTAGAGTTTTAAATATGGCGCTCACATTGATTCCGCTGGCAAAAATATATCTTAGGATTTTATATAATCCATCCGAAGTTGCTGATAGGCCAAGTATTAGCAAAACAACAAGCAGTGCGCCGAGTGCATATCTGCCGGATTTGTTTTGAACATCCGCCGCCAGCTGCAAGAGCCAAAAACTTACAGCAAGAAACAACAAACCAACGCCACTATTGTCTAGCCCAAGGTTTTTGCCGCTAAGTTGAAATTCCTTTTCTACCTCTATAAAAAATCCTACTATTCCAATCAGAATAAGTACTGTAGAAAAATACACGTTAAACGGCAACAGATTTTTGTACAAAAACCCGGTCACCAAACCCGTACCCAAAATACCAAGGGCTACAGAAATACCACTAAGACTACTGCTTTTAGAACTCGCCATAATTAACTTTAGGTTATCATTTTTTACTGAAGATGTGGAAGTTTGTTTATCTCTGGCTTATGATTAGACCAGGGTGCCTAGGCGGCATGTTGTATATGGCAAGCGCCAGGCACTTAACAGGATCGAAGATGCCGAGCGCCTTCATTTGTACTGTTTCTGGAGCTATTTTAATTACATCTCCGGAATGAACAGCGGTTTGTGCATCACTTTTGCCAGCCCTAAATTGATTTGCATTTACGATACTTAATGTCCCGTTAACTACAACGAGTATTTCGG
>CAZUXR010000002.1:0-64748 GCA_964624785.1 uncultured Candidatus Saccharibacteria bacterium | reverse complement strand
TAGGCACAGCTCTGCAAAAGCTGCTAGACGAGAGCGTTACTCGTACGCGCCTCCAAAAATTTATATCACGTCGGGCGAGTGGCGGAATTGGTATACGCGACAGACTTAAAATCTGTTGGCTGAAAAGCCTTGAGGGTTCGAGTCCCTCCTTGCCCACCACGAAAGAATTTTAGAAAATATAAGGCCGATCCCGTTCCGATCCCAGTTTAGGAATCGGAACGGGAGTGCAGACGTCCGCTGCTATGATTGCTAGCGGATGGCTTATTTGTGTCTGCTTATTGCCGCTGGAGTGGCTGGTTCAGGCCAGGACCGGCACCCGCTCGTAGTAGCCCACGGGCCAGATGGTCTGAAAGCCATCCCAGGCGGGAAGCGCGGAGCCGTTCTGCGTGACCGACACCGTCTTGCTGTACACGGGGTACAGGCGACCGTTCTCGAAGAGGACGGTCAGCGCCTGGCGCGTCGCCTTGCGCTTCGCCTCCTCCACCACCTCCATATCGGCTCCCTCCACGAAGTCGGGACCGAGCAGCAGACGCTGCGCCGCCACCAGCTGCCACTTGCGGTTGGCGGTGAACGGACAGCCTCCGTGCCGCTCGTTGATGTACTCCAGCACGCGAACAGCGTCCTCCGTCATCGGCCGCTTCCAATCGCGAGGATCCGATCCGGCCGCGATCATTCGATTGTCAGGTCCGCGCACAAACTTCTTGGGCTGTCGTGCCACTTGTAACTACCTCCTGCTAGGATATGTTCCTGCTCCGGTACTTAGCTGGACTAAATATCAGGTCCAGCCCACAGGGCTAGTTACAAATACTAGAGGAGGAGGAGGAGGAGTAATTTGTCAATAGTCACTATATGTTTTTTAATAACCTATAAATTTTAATATTCTGGGGGTGGATTGTACTTGCGCTGCTTTTTGCCACCAATTGCACCAGGTTTATAGTGCATGTGGTCAGAAGGAATGCGCAAAGGTACCTCGCCCTTATATCCTGGTATAGGCGTTTCTGCTGCAAGTCTTTTTATACGATCAGATACTTTGGGCGCGGCGGGTTTTGGTTTAACTTCCTTAATACTACCTTCTAACCATGCCTGCAATCTCTTTTCTAAGACTATAGAAAATACCGGCTCACCATCGTCATCAACTCCCCAGCGAATTTCTCTTAACTCACTGGTTGCCAGGCTGCGCAGCGCAAAGCTAATCACCGGTTCCTCTAGCCCGGTCCGCTCCATCAATGTCTGAATCATCGATTCAACATCGGCAAAGGGCTCGCACCGAGTCAGCATGTAGCATACCCTGGCATCAGGTTCGAGTTTTAGCGCCTCTTCCCCGTCCAATTCTGGCAATTGTTCAATAACTTCGAATGTTGGTTTAGGATCAAAATTTTCCGCGCCGCCGCTCATATCTAAACTAGCTTCTCGGAAGGTGTTCGTGACGGTGCGCTTGACTATAATCACCGCGCAGCAAGGCTTTTACATCACTTAGGCTAGCTGTTTTTACTCCTGGATTCAAAATTCCGTGCGGATCAAAAGCTTTTTTTACCTGCATCATTAGACTGTGGAGTTCTGTGCCGTAATAATCCGGCGTATAGGGTGATCTGGTCCGTCCGTCGCCTGCGCTGGCCGACAAGCTGCCGTCCATCTTCATGATAGACTTGTAAATCGAGTCTGACAGTTTAAAGAGTTTTTGGCGGTCACCAAGTTGCCCAAGATCCAAAACAGGCTGCATGCGTATCACTCCGTCGCCTGCGTGCCCCCAGGCGGGCGAAGCCAGGCCTTGCTCGGCATAAATTTCAGCGGCTTTATGTAAAAATTCCACCATGTTAGCAATTGGCACGGCAACGTCTTCTGCCACCGGCACGGCTTTGCTCTGGCCAACCTGGTGAGTCAAAATTGTAGTTACGCTTTGTCTAACTTTGCGAATTTTTTCTTGATCTTCGGGATTTTCTGCGATTGCGCAGTGGCCGCCGGCTTTGCTGATAATCTTTTTGAGCTGTTTCATGGATTTTTTTTGCGTAAGTTCTTTGTGGTCGTCGAATTCCACAAACAGATGCACGGCAGCTTTTGGCCTACCCAGTAGCCCAGCAAGCTGGTTAGGATTAACTTTGTTCACCTGGTCGATCACGGCACGATTGACCATGTCGAACATGCTGGGTTTTAGAGCAAGGATTTTTGGCAAAACTTCGTGTAAGTCGTTAAGGTCTTCTAGGCTGGCCATGGCTAGTTTGGCAACTGGATTGTAGCCGCGAACGGTTAATGTGGCCTCTGTAATAATCCCCAAACTCCCCTGAGAACCAACTATTAACGGAGTGAGGTCGAAGCTTTTGCCTTTTTTGACATCAAAAATATTGTAACCAGCAGCATTGCGAACAGCGCGGTGGCGACGCTTTTGCTCCGCGATAAAATCAGCATTTTCTTCTAGGAGTTTATCTACGGCCCGATATATGTCACCTTCTAGTGTGGTTAATCCCAGTTTTTTGTTGAGTTCACGCTTAGTTAGCGGGCCAGTTTCTATAATCTCGCCGTTAGCTAGCACAACGCGTAAGCGTTCAGCGTAATCGCCTGTAGCGCCGTATTTAACGGACTTTTCGCCAATTGCATTGTTGGCTAAGCCGCCACCGATTGTAGCGTAATGTTTAGACGCCGGATATGGCGGGAAGAATAGCCCGTGAGTATGCAAGGTTTGTTCTAATTTGTCGTATGTTACACCTGGTTCTACTGTTGTAAATTCTTTTTTTGAATCAAGGCTAAGGATTTTGTTCATGTGAGCGGTAAATATTAGCAAGATGCCGCTACCGATAGCCGCGCCAGATGTGTCGCTGCCACCGCCGCGAGCTGTAATTGGCAGTACTTTGCCACGTTCTGCCAGCTGCCAGGCAAAGCGGGCGGTTTTGCGAATATCGTTTTCGTTTCGTGGATATACTACAATGGCTGGCGCAAGGCGCAGAATACTGGCATCGCCAGAAAAGTGCTTGCGTACCTCTGGGCTAGACGAAACTTCGCCAATCAAGTGTTCCTGCAAATAATTAGCTACTTTGCTCAAATTGTTCCCCTGATAACTCTAATGATTTCCTACTATTCATAATAACATGTTCGTCCACTGATTAGGGATATCTGATACAATTATTTAGATTGGCACGGGGATGTGGCGGAATTGGTAGACGCGCTACGTTCAGGACGTAGTGAACATTTGTTCGTGGAGGTTCAAGTCCTCTCATCCCCACCAAAGATAACTTTGTTTACAAATTTTGGTGGCGTTGGCGGACCATCCATTGGTTTACGTTATAAAATCTATCGGCAGCCACATTGTCTGCTTTGCGCTCGTAATTAAAAACGCTGCCACGCGTAACGTATAAATAATTGGGTTGGTATAAAGCCAGTGCCGGTGAATCTGCTGCCCACGAAGTTAGAAAAGCCTTGTACTTTGCCGCTCGAAGATTGGCATCCGCGCGGGTCCGGCCGGCTTCTAGCGCCTGGTCAGCCACTGCTGATTTATACTCGCTCAAGTTTAGGTGGCCAGATGTTCCTACACTTGCTTGCTTACTGTCCCAATACGCGAAGACGTCGGGATCGGTGCCAATGTTGATTCCGTAAAGCAAAATATCGTAATCATGGTTGGCGATTATTTGGGACTGCAGATCGTCGCTTGGGTAATATTGCACATCAAGTTTTATCCCCAGCTTACTCCACTCTTTTTGCAAAAAATGCGCCACAAGAGTGTATTCCTGCGTATCTTGCGAAGCCATCAGAATACGCAAAGGCTGACCGCCTTTTGCCCGCTGCCCAGTACTCGGATCGATCACCCAACCCGCTTTGTCTAACGCGGCAGTGGCTGCAGCCTGGTTATAGGCGGGCTGCATAATCGAGGAATCATAGCCGAGCTGCCCGCGTAACAGCGGCGAACCGATTATATTTACAGGGTAGGGCAAAAGCGATGGAATTTGCGAGCGGTTTGCGCCACTAACCAAAGCCTGGCGTACAGCTAAATCGCTAAGTGGCGGATGAGAGTTATTAAAGAACGCCATAACCTCGCTGGTTAGCGGAGTAGTGTATGGGTGTATGCTATTGTCGCTAGACATATCGGCTGGCAAAGATTCCAGCCCGCTCATCGCATTTAACTGCTTTTTTTTGAATGCGCTTAGCATTTGCTGATCGTCTTTAAATGTTGTTATGTTAATTCCGTCTAGTTTTGGTTTGCCTGCCGAATACCCTTCAAAAGCCGAAAGCGCAACATGCTGGCGACGATCAACACCGTTGGAGCCGTTTAGTTCCACAAACTTCCACCTAAACGGACCGGTACCAATTGGCTGCGAATTAAACTGCGCGCTTCTTAGTTGGATGGCGGGAGTATTTTTAAGAAGATGTGCTGGCAAAATCCCATTCGTGAGCGAATACGGGAACGAACTAAGTGGGTTTGGTAGATTAAAAACTACGGCATAATCGTTTAGTTTGCTTACTTTTACACCTTGCCAGTTAGCATAAAGCGGCGACTGGGCCTCGAGATTTTGAATCGTCTGGTAGGTGAATACCACGTCGTCGGCCTTAAACTGCGCGCCGTCATGCCAAGTTATATTCTTTTTTAAGTGAACCACGTAACGGGTCTGGGAAGTACTTAGAGCGAAATCGCTAGCTAAATCCCCAGAGAGGTTGTTGTTATTATCGAACTTGAATAGGCCAGAAAATACTAAGCGGCTTACGGCTGTATCTGGCGCGCTGCTAGCATAAAGCGGGTTGGCGTTGTTGAATTTGCCTATAATCCCCTCACTATAAATCCCGCCAGGAACCGGTTTGAGTTGCTGATAATACGGTGTAAGTGCTTTAAGCTGCATTACCGCGCAAAATAAAAGCAGAACAAACAGGCTTGTCCATAACATTACAAAACGCCGCACAGACATTAGCCGGTCAAATCGGCGAATCAAAAACTTTTCTATCTGCTGGTCGGCCTGCTGGCCCAACTCTACGGCGCCCTTGTGGTGATGCTTAAATCGCTTACGCAAATTCTTGCGAGTTTTTTTGGTATCCAAACTAACCATTTTTAGCCACCATAGTTCGCGATAAGGAGCTGCGCACTTGAGTGCAGTTTGTTCTATAGCAATCCCAAGACAAAACTTGTAAATTTGAAATGATGGATCGTCTGAGCCAAAAATCGTTATTTCCAAGAGAGGCATATCTGTAGATACGTTGAACGAGGAATGACGATTTTTGGCTGGCGAGGCGCGGTTCAAAATGCGAGTTTTGTTTTGGGGTTGCTATAAAATCGAGAACCGCAAATGAGGCGTACTCATAAGTACGTTGAATGCGGATCGCAGATTTTAGGACAAAATGTGCCAAGTGCGCAGCTCCTTCTATTTGGCTACGATGTTGATGATTATACTTGCACAAAAAATGAAAACTAAAATTATAGTTAGCTGATGTATGCTTTTATCTGATCCGCGGCGCTCCGTATGAACTTCTCCGCCGCCGCCAAGCCCCGCGCCCAGGCTCGCCCCGCGAGTTTGAATCAAAATTAAAATAGTCAGCAGTGCCATGCTCACAATTGTTATATAGTTCCAGATTGTCATAGATCCTCCAATATCTTTGTTACTAAGTAGTTTACCAAGCCAACTATCATTCCCGCAATCACTGCCACGCCAAAGTTTTTAACGTAGAAGGGATTATACAGCCAGCTAGCAATCATTATTAAAAATCCATTAACTACTAATACAAATAGTCCCAGGCTCAGTAAAATCGCCGGGATCGAAAGAAGCAGTAAAATCGGCTTTAAAAACATATTAACCAATGCCAAGAAAAATCCGGCCGCAACTACCGTTTCCCAGTTATGTCCCACGCTCAAACGCTCAGGTCCAAGCAGACCCGACGCGATCCAAAGCCCTAAGCCAGATACCAACCAACGAACCGCAAATTTTGTAGCAAAACTTTGTTGCTGCGTTTTCTTCATACTTATATTATATAGGACTTTGAAACTTAATCCTTAAGATAATCCGACACGATTTCGGCCTTTGCCTTGCCAAGAATTTCTTCTAGATCTTTTGAGTTGGCCGTTTTAATGCCCCGCACAGATCCAAATTTGCGCAGCATCTTTTTGCGAGTGGCGGGGCCAACCCCAGGAATATCGTCCAGCACGCTGGCGGTCTGGCGATTAACTTTAAGTGTAGAATGGTAACTAACGGCAAAACGATGCGATTCATCACGTATTCGTTGCAATAATTTAACCGCATTGCTGCTGTGCGGCAGATCAATTGTTAGAAAATTATCCGAATCATGCATGTGACCGCCCAATTTTTTTGTATTGCTAGTTACTAATTGCTGATCGCTAATTGCTAATTTATTGACAATGATTTGTTCGAACCGTTTAGCCAGCCCAATGCATGGAATATTTATGCCTAGCCCGTCCATCACACCCAGCGCAGCCGACAATTGACCTTTGCCGCCGTCTATCAAAACCAAATCTGGCAGCGGCCATTTTTTGCGATTTTGATCAGAAAATCTGCGGGTAATCACCTCTGCCATATGGGCAAAATCGTCATTGCCCTTTAAAATCATCTTAAATTTGCGGTAAGCGGCCTTATCTGGCAAGCCATTCACAAATACAACCATGCTGGCAACAGTGTCGGTACCGCTCATGTGGCTTATATCAAACCCTTCTATTTTTTGCGGGGGCTTTGATAATTCCAAAATCGACGATAGCTCTACAAGCGCCTGGTCCAGGCTGGCGTCTAGCCTTTCGTGGTCGCCAAACAAAGACTGCTGGCTTAGTTGGCGCAGAGCAACCAGTTGGTTGCGCAAATGTGCGGCTTTTTCAAACTGCTGATTTTTTGCAGCACGTTTCATATCTCGTTCAATTTCTTTAATTATCGACTGGCGTTTGCCGCGCAAATACTGCATGAGTTTGCTCAAGTTAGAGCGATACTGCGCTAGGCTAGTGCGGCCTTCTTCCAGCCCCGGATCGAGTTTTAGGTGATAATGCAGGCTAACTCTTTTTTGATTAACCGGCTTGGCCGTCGCATATGGGAACGCTCGACGCAAATACCGTAGCGCCCGTTTTATAGCAAAGCTATTAAAATACGGCCCAAAATATTCGGCACCATCATCCAGCGGACGGCGAGTTAGCTTAACTGTTGGGTAATCGCTTTTATAATCAATGCGAATGTAGGATTGGCTTTTGTCGTCGCGTAGCAAAATATTGTAACGAGGTTGGTAGCGGCGAACCATTTCAGCCTCTACAACCAGAGCGTCGACTTCGGTTTCTAGCTCTGTCCAATCCGTGTCGGCAATTTCTGCCACAAGCGCGTCGGTTTTAAGATCACGCGTTCGGCTAGCCTGAAAATACTGCCGCACTCGATTGCGCAAATTCGCGGCCTTGCCAATATAAATAATCGCACCGCTAGAATCCTTGTGAAAATAAATCCCAGGACCGCTCGGCAAACCTTTAAGCTTTTCTTCTAGCTTTTTGGATATCATACAGCGACCGTATGTTGCTGCTCGCAAAAGGTGTTTTTTTGCTTACAGCTGTCGCACATTAGGACAAGGCGATTACATAATTTGTCGGCGCAGTTTTCGTAGTTGCTGGTGCGACCAGCGCAATGCACACACTGCCCAATGTCTATGGACTTGTCGGAAAATCGGTGATTCATTCGGCCGTCAAAAACATATAACGACCCTTCCCACAAACCATCGTCACCAAACTTTTCGCCATACTTTACCACTCCGCCGTCCATTTGATAAACATCTTTAAAACCGCGATTCTTCATCAAAACACTCAAAATTTCGCAGCGAATTCCACCGGTACAATATGTAACAACCGGTTTGTCTTTGAGCTTGTCATGCTTGCCGCTATCTAGCTCTTTAATAAAATCGCGAGTGGTTTTAGTATCTGGCACTACAGCGTTTTTGAACTTGCCAACAGCCGCCTCGTAGCCATTGCGGCCGTCAAAAAACACCACGTCGTCGCCGCGCTCTTCTATTAGTTTATGAACTTGCCCGGGTTTTAAATGCTTGCCGCCGTTTTTAACGCCGCTCTCATCAACTTCAATTTCGTCCGATCCTCGAAAGGTTACTAACTCATCACGAACTTTAACGCTTAATCGCGGAAATTCCTGGCCGGTTCCATCGCTCCATTTGTACATAATTCCGCGGAATGTTCCAGACGCATTCATTTCGCGTTTGTATTTGCGCAAATTTTCGACCTCGCCACTGAGCGTGCCATTAATTCCGTGTGGTCCAACAATTACCCTGCCCTTTAGGTCTAATCTTTGGCACAGCTCGCGCTGCCAGCGCATAACCATACCAGGATCGTCCAACGGCACAAACTTATAATACAAAATCACCTTGTTCATCTATCCTAGATTATATCAAACCCCATAAAATTTCCCTTTTTTGTCCGATCGGACGAAAAGTAAAAATTGTTTGGTTTATGGTTGTTGTTAATGGTACAATTGTGGTCAATATTACTGATTTAAAGGAAAGGGCTGCGCCAAAAAATGTCAAAAATCGCTACAAACCAAACTGCGTCTATAAGAGTGCCGGCCCCTTCCGCCTCTTTTTAGACAAAAACCCAAAAATTAATTTAAACTAAACGACCAACCAACTAATGTCATACTAACAAAAGGACCTTTTTCATTATGGATAAAAAAAATAAACAATACTTTGCTTTAATATCGTTCCTTACATACTTATCTGACTATAAACTACGAGTGTTTGTGACTGCGATTTGTTTTATTATTGCAAACATTTTTCTAGCCATTATACCCGTATTCATAGGACTTCTGGTGGGTCAGTTGGCCCGACCAGCACCAGATAGTCACCTAGTTACGGTTTATGCTGGCATATTAATTGCTTGCAGTGCTCTGCACTGGATAACGTGGCACGGATCAGAGTTTGTATTCATGAAACTTCTCCGACCGCTTGGTTACGCATATGAAAAAATACTTTTTTTTGAAGTTATCCGCAAACCGTATCCATACTTTATCGATAAATTTACTGGTAAAGTCTCGGCGAATATTTCGATCCTTGATCAAGAATTTCAAGATTTCTTGCAAACAATATTTTATAGCTACCTGGTCGAAATCGTACGACTAATATCAGTGGTACTTATTCTTAGCAGTATGAACATCCAGACAGGTTTAGTGTTCGTTATTGGCATATTCCTCATGATTGTCACTGGCAGAATAACCATAAAAAACAGCGCAAAGTATAAGAGAAAAGAAACTGACGCCAGCTCAACCAAAACTGGTAAGGTCGTTGATATTATTGCGAACTTCGCCAATGTTAAGTCTTTCAGGAAAGAAGATATCGAAACCAAGGTAATCAACCAACAAATCAAGATTAATGCTGAAATTGGAAACCAATCTTTCTTTTGGAATATTATCTTTTGGGGTTCCGTCGGTATATTTGTCCGATTGTTCATTTGGCCAGTGACAATCGTTTTAAACATTTGGCTACTCAACAGGCATATGATTTCCATAGCTGAGTTCACTACCGTTTTGTCTGTGATGGTTCTGTTCTCAGACTTTATATGGGGAACGGTGTGGACTATTTCAACATTTAATTTAAAGGTTGCTCGTATAGAAGAAGCTCACTGTTATATTTTTGGTAATACAAACATCGTCAAAGCTTTTCAGGAAAAACAGCCGAATAAAACACCTACGCCTGCGTTCAATAAACTACTGCAGCTAGATAACATTAGTTTTGCCTACCCCGATAAAAACCACACAATGGTTTTGTCGGATATTAACCTAAAGATAAGTCACGGTGAAAAAATTGGAATAGTTGGCAAAAGTGGTAGCGGTAAGACTACACTGACCAAAATACTACTTGGGTACTATCCACCCAGTTCTGGTGGTGTGCTACTCGATAACTCAATTATCAGCCCTTCTGAATTATCCAAATTAATCGCTTTCGTACCTCAGGATACAAGTCTGTTCCACCGCAGCTTAGCCGATAATATTGCTTATGCAGCAGATCGCGAAGTTACAATAAGTGAAATTATAGATGCCGCCAAAAAAGCTCATGCAGATGAGTTTATTTCTGCCACGCAAGATGGATACAACACCTTAGTTGGTGAAAGAGGAGTAAAATTAAGTGGTGGACAACGCCAGCGCATCGCCATAGCACGGGCTATTCTAAAAGAATCACCCATCTTAGTCCTGGACGAAGCAACTTCTTCGCTAGATAGTGAGAGTGAACAGCTTATCCAGTCTTCGCTAGCTGAACTGATGGAGCAGCGTACATCAATCGTAATAGCTCATCGCCTTTCTACAATCGCTAAACTTGACCGCATTATTGTCTTTGATAAAGGAGAGGTTGTCGAAGATGGAAGTCACGCTGAATTACTGAAAAAAGAAGGTGTATACGCGGGGCTTTGGGCACATCAGTCGGGCGGATTTTTAGAAGACTAGCTGTTAGGTTCGGGTTTTTTGTCGGTGGATTCTTCGCTCGCAGGTTCACCTTCGGCAGCTTCTCCGCCCTCGGCGGATTCGGCTTCTTCTGCCTCTTCGGACATTTGGGCTTTGGTTTCTACGACTACGGCTATTGGGTGGTCTGCCTCGGTCAAAACGCTCACGCCTTTTGGAACAACCAAATCTGCGACTGTAATTCTGTCTTGTAAATCAACTAGTTTGGTAGCGTCCACTTTTAGTTCGTCTACCAAGTCCTTTGGCAGCGCTTCTATTTGCACATGGTCTAACTGGTGTAATATCATTAGGCCAACTTTTTCTGCTGGAATTTCGCCTTCTAGGTGGATTGGAACTTCTGCCTCAACTTTTTCGTCCTGGCGAATTGCCTGGAACACAACATGTTGCAAGCGGCGCTTGATAGGGTTAAAGTGCGCGTCTTTGATAAGTGCTAGGAACTTATCGGACCCAACAACTAAATTTAGGGGGTGGTGCTTGCCAGCGATTTTGTAGATTTTTGTAAGTTCTACTTCGCTAGACATAACATGTAGCGAATCTTTGCCATGGTTATGAATTACAGCAGGCACTAGTCCTTGGCTGCGAATAGCACTTAGGCCCTTGCCTACTATTTCGCGTTTTTGCAGTTGCAGTGGTTTGTCCACATCAGTCATTGGTAAATTCCTTAATTACTTGCGTGTTTCGTCAATTATACCAGATCGCCGCCGAATGGTACAATTAACGTAGCTTATGTTTCTAGATGTAAACCATATAATCCAAGCTGGCGGCCTAATAGCAATTCTGCTTATACTTTTCGCGGAGACAGGTCTACTGATTGGATTTTTCCTACCTGGAGATACGCTTTTGGTTGCCGCTGGGATTTTTGCAAGCCAAAACAAACTGCCACTAGAAGCCACTCTGCTACTGGCGCCAATTGCGGCAATCGCAGGTTACCAAGTCGGATATTTGATCGGTGAGCGAGCCGGACCACGCCTGTTTAAACGTAGTGAGGGGGTCCTGTTCCGTAAAGAATATCGCGACCGTACCGAAGCTTTTATTAAAAAGCACGGTGGCAAATCTATTTTGTTAGCCCGCTTTATTGTTATTGTGCGGACAATCCTACCGCTCATGGCGGGCATGGGCAAGATGGGTAAGAAGAAGTTCCTTTTTTATAATGTCATTGGTAGCGTAATGTGGACAACCAGTGTGATTCTGGCAGCTTACTGGCTTGGACACAGGCTCCCCAACTTAGATAAATATTTAGTTATTTTGCTGGTTGGCGGAATGCTAATCACCACCGGCGGAGGATTATTAGAAATTTTGCGCACAAAACAACGGCGCGAAATCTTAAAAGAAGCGCTACGCGAAGAGATGCAACTACTGTTTAAACGCAAAAAGTAAACTTTTAGACCCCTCTAGCAACTCATCACCCGCAAAATCCCAAGTCTGATTCGCGCATCACAATCCTTGCGTGAGGCCTGGCCTCACGCGTAAAGTGCAAAGTAATGTGGGTTTTGCGCAAATAGTTAGTAGTTTAGAGAACTTTGGATAGGTATTGGCCGGTGTAGCTGGCAGAAATCTTGGCTACCTGTTCTGGCGTGCCGCTAGCTACAACCCGACCGCCTGCCTCACCGCCCTCTGGACCCATATCTATGATGTGATCAGCGGACTTTATAACATCCAAGTTATGCTCGATCACCACCATACTGTTGCCGGTGTCTACTAGCGCATGCAAAACATCAAGCAGCTTAGCTACATCCGCCATATGTAACCCAGTGGTTGGTTCATCCAAGATGTAGAGTGTGCGTCCGGTTGGTCGACGCGATAGTTCGCTTGCCAGCTTTATACGCTGAGCTTCCCCGCCCGATAAAGTCGTGGCAGGTTGGCCGAGCGCAATGTAGCCCAAACCCACATCTACCAAAGTTTGCAGTTTGCGAGCAATTGCCGGAATATTTTCAAAAAAATCTAGAGCTTGTTCGCAGGTCAGATCCAGCACATCGCTGATTGTCTTGCCTTTGTAGTGAATCTCCAGTGCTTCGCGGTTGTAGCGTTTGCCGTGGCAGACTTCGCACGGCACGTAAACATCAGGTAAAAAGTGCATTTCTATTTTTATAACACCGTCGCCCGCGCAATTTTCGCAGCGCCCACCTTTAACGTTAAAACTAAAGCGGCCAGGGTTGTATCCACGCAGTTTAGCTTCTGGCATCTGCGAAAATAGATCGCGGATTGGCGTAAATAAACCTGTGTAAGTTGCCGGATTGGACCGCGGTGTACGCCCGATCGGCGATTGATCTATCACGATTGCCTTATCTAGATTTTTGATCCCTTGAACCTCTTTGTGGCGGCCGGGATTTGCATTGGCTCGCATGAGTCTGGCGCTGAGTTCGCGTGCCAGAATATCGTTAATTAAGCTAGACTTACCGGATCCGCTGACGCCACTCACTACAACCAGCTGGCCGAGTGGAATATCCACATCTACATTTTTTAGATTGTGTTCGGCTGCACCTATAATCGATAGCTTATTTCCGTTGCCCGGGCGGCGTTTTTTTGGAGTACTTATAATTTTATCGCCGCGCAGAAATTGTGCCGTGATGCTTATTTTGGATTTAGCGACCTCTGCCGGCGTGCCGCTTGCCACCACTCTGCCGCCGTGTATTCCTGCTCCCGGACCAATGTCTACTAAAAAATCAGCAGCCCGAATTGTCTCCTCGTCGTGCTCCACTACAATCACACTATTGCCTAAATCTCGCAGGCGCTCCAGTGTTTTTAACAGCCGCTCGTTATCACGCTGATGCAAGCCAATGCTAGGTTCATCCAATACATATAAAACCCCTTGCAAGCCGCTACCGATCTGTGTCGCCAGGCGAATCCGCTGCGCTTCGCCACCGCTTAAACTCACCGCACTCCGAGCAAGATTCAGATAGTTTAGCCCGACATCGCGCAAAAATTCCAGCCGAGCGTTAATCTCCTTTAGTATTTGCTTGGCAATGCTCACACCGGTTGTATCCAGTTTGATAGTTTTAAAGAATTCTATAGATTCATCGATGTTGAGTTCGCAAATATCCATAATACTCTGCCCATCTACTGTAACCGCCAAAACCTCTGGCTTTAAGCGGCGGCCTTTGCAGGTGTGGCACGGGCGCTCTTGCATAAATCGTTCTATGTCACGGCGCATAAAATCACTGTCTGTTTCTTTGTGACGGCGTTCTAGGTTTGGGATTACACCTTCGTAGGTTGTCTCGAAAGTCCGCCCATGACCCAGCCTAATCTTGTACTTTTCGTCACCAGTTCCATAAAGAATCTTATTTTGCTGACTGTCACTTAGTTCGGCAGTTGGCACATGCAAGCTAAAGTCATAACGATCACCCACGGCCTGCAGCTTCTTCATATACCAAGCGTCTGTGTTAACACGGTTATATGGGCGGATTGCGCCCTCTGCCAAAGTTAGCCGGCCATTTGGTATGACCAGTTCGGGGTCAACTTCTAACCGGTTACCCAGGCCAGTACATACTGGGCAGGCACCATGGGGGCTGTTAAAGCTAAATGTACGCGGCTCTAGTTCTGGAATTGCCACGTCCGGATGATCAACACACGCGTATTTAAGTGAATAAAGGGTGTCTTTATTTGAATCGGCATCGTTTACGATCATCAAACCATTGGCTAGATCAAAAGCTTGCTCGACACTCTGCGCCAAGCGGCCACGGTTTTCTGTGGAATTTACCAGCCGATCAACTACTATTTCTATTTTGTGCTTATAGTTTTTATCTAGTTCTGGGAATTCGTCTAGCGCGTAGATTATTCCGTCTACTCTTGCGCGCGCAAAACCAGCGCGCATGAACTGTTCCGGAATATGTTCAAATGCGCCTTTTTTATCCAAAATAACTGGGGCCAGAATGATTAATCTGCTCCCTTCGGAATCCTTGTGTGAGGCCTGGCCTAACGCATTTTCTTGAGGTGACACTCCACGGTGTGAGGCCTGGCCTCGCACATTCGCAACTTGGTCGATAACATTCGCGGTTGTTTGGCGGGTGACAGCTTTGTCGCAGACTGGGCAGTGCGGCGTGCCAACACGAGCAAAAAGCAAACGCAAATAATCATAAATTTCTGTGACGGTCGCGACTGTGCTGCGTGGATTACGACTGGTCGATTTCTGATCAATGCTAATCGCCGGGCTTAAACCGTCAATCTGGTCGACATCGGGCTTTTCCATCAAACCCAAAAATTGCCGGGCGTACGCGCTCAGGCTTTCTACATATCGCCGCTGGCCTTCGGCGTAGATGGTATCAAAAGCAAGGCTGGACTTGCCGGATCCCGAAAGCCCAGTTATAACCACCAATTGACCACGCGGAATATCAAGACTAATGTCTTTTAAATTGTGTTCCCGCGCCCCTTTTATAGAAATAAAATCTGTCAATCAAACCTCCAATAATATAAGTCGAACATGCCCAAGCATTACAAACCTGAATAGAGCAGTCTGTAATCAGATTGTGGAATTTCAAGTTTTTAGTGCTGGGTAATTATACACTAAAAACAGATACGGAGTCTATAGTTATACTCAAGCCGTCGCCCGTAATCTTTGACCATGTGGACGTATGCTTGCTAATACTGCGGCAATAGTTGTAAAGATGCCGCCAACAATAATACTTGCCGATACATGCTCCGATAGCAACAGGAATGCAAAGAGGGGGCCGAATAATAGCTCGCTCGATACCAATATGCTACCTACGTTTAGATTCGTGTATTTGTAGCCGACTAAGAACAAATACATAATTGCTAACATACTCAGTCCAAAGAGCGTCGTAATAAGCCACTGCATGCCACTAAGATCCGGAGCTATGGGTTGACCGGTTATCAGTAAAATCGTAAAAGCCATAGCGGCACCCGTAAAGGCTTGGATAACGAGCAAGCTACACTTATTTGAAGAGTTGCTGAGTAGTTTTTGGAAGCTCGATGCAACGCCCTGTACCACTCCCGAGATGAGACCAAAAACTAGACCAAGCGTTACCGAGAAATTATTAAATGGATCCGTAAAAGAAATAAGCGCCAACACCGAAGCCACAAACGCCAGCTGCCTCAACAAATCTATTTTTTCGCCGAAGTATATTCGACCTAATACAAATTGGGTCACCAGATTTGCCGTGTAGAACGAAAATACTGCAAGTGCAACAGATGCATGAAAAATAGAGAATGTGAACAATATAGCCGAAGCGGGAAACGTGATGGCGAAAGCCGCCAATACCCTTTTATTGAGCTCCTTAAACTCAAACTTCTGTTTAAAGAAAATGAGCACAAATAGCGCCCCGATAAGTGCAATGCCAAACCTGTATTCGACTACCTGATATGCGTCTATCGAATCTGACAAATACTTGACTATTACGGCTGAAAGACCATACAACACACCAACACTAAGCAGACTCGCAGGACCGATAAATTCCTGTCCGGGAGTAGGTCTATGTTTCATGACCTAACTATAGCAAAATACAGTTCAAATAAGGTTCTTTCCGCGGTTGTAATCCGGGGTAATTTGGCTATTCGAGCGGGACGACTGACTGGCCGTATAGGTTTAGCTCTTCTAGCAGGTACCTGGTTTGTTCGTCTAGCGCACCGTTAGAGCCGAGTTCACCGATGCGTTTAAAGTACTTAGCCGCCGCGCTAGCTTCGCCGCCACTAAGTAGTCTTGTTACTTTAAATTTTTCCCAGGCTTCTTGTTCTTCGTCCGTTATCACCGTTGAGAAGTTGCGTGCTTTGTATAGCGGTAGTAACTCTTTAAGACGCATGTCCTTAAAATCTAAATGCAGTTTAGCTAACGCATGTGCATCTGCTGCCCGCACGGCGCTCATTTTTGTCTTATCCTCCGAACTAACAAAACCATCGTATAGTTGCTCGTCCACCTTTTGGGGATCAACAGTTAAGGCGGCTTGTTTTCCGGGCATATTGATATCCAGCGCCGCTGCAAGATTAGTCCCAAAATCTTTATCCGCCAGTAAAGTTTTTCGATTTTTTTCAATTTCTTGCATATCAATTTTTAGTCGATCCTGGGTTTTTTTATCAAGCACGCTAACAGGCGCAATTGCAGGAGCCTTGTTGTAGCTAAGCTGTTTTACTGGGAAATACGGTGCCTCACGACCCCGCAGCCCCCATAACTCGGCTAGCTTTTCTATGTTCATTTTTAAAAATGGCGTTGGGTCGATTCTAAGGTCGTAAACAAGCGCGTTATTTTTGGTAGAGTTTTCTCCGACCTTTATTACGACTGTAGTTTTTTCGTAATCACCGGGGTAGCGACCGCTAGTATATACAAATGACTGTCCACTATTTACTAAGGCGGTAACTTTATTTTTATCTCGAATGTTTAATAGGTAGTCAAATATTTTTGGCTGTTTATCTTTAAATAACTGGGCTAGTGCTATTGTTGCCTGAACATCGCTTAACGCATCATGCGCCGATTCATGATCCAGCTTGTTGACTGACGCTAGAAGTTCCAAACGATTACTGGGTGAACCGTCGCTTGCAAATGGCCACTCAATTCCTTCTGGTCTAAGCGCGCGGATCATTCGGGCCACATCCAGCATATCCCATCGACTACGCCCATCCTTCCATTGCCATTCATATGAATCGTTAAAATTACGCCACAAGGTAAAGCGCATAAACTCATCGTCAAAGCGTATATTGTTATAGCCTACAAAGATCGTGTCGGGCTTAAATACGTCCTTGTTCAGATATTTGACAAATTCTACTTCGCTCAAACCGTCAGTTAGGGTCTGCTGCGGAGTGACTCCGTGCACCAATACTGCATCGGGTTCTGGCAATACATCTGGTGTCATCTTTATTAAAATATTGTCCGGGTCGCCAACCGGCTTTAGATCCATATCTGTTCGCTGCCCGGCAAATTGCATAATTCTAGCTCTGCGCGGATCAAACCCGCTAGTTTCTAAGTCATAAAAATAAAAAGTCATACCTACTTAAGAATATGACACAAAGCCCAAATCATCCAAATATATATTGACTGAATATCTACATAAAAAGAACATATGTTAAAATTATGTATATGGCTAGAATGACTCAAGAAATTAATTCTGCACTAAAAGTTATCGGTATGGCTGGATTTTCTGGTGTTAGTGCTAGGGCTACTAGTACCGCGGCAGGATTAAATAGCCTTCTGGGCAACAAGGGTCCCCAGAATCATCGTATCCTGGCCGAGCTACGGCGCCAGGATCTTGTGCATATTTCTAAGAACGGGGATAAGATAACATTTGGCTTAACTCCTGCTGGCGCCTACCGTTTACAGCAAGTCGCAATTGACGAAATAGAAATTCCAAAGCTTGCAAAATGGGATGGGACATGGAGAGCGGTGATGTTTGATGTGCCCGTTAGCCAATCACGCAGCCGAGTAATACTCGCAGCCAAATTAAAGTCATTGGGTTTTGTAATGCTGCAAAAAAGTGTTTGGGTCCACCCCTACCCATGTTTTAAGCAAATAGAAAAGCTTGCCGGACATTATAATGTGCTGAGGCACTGTTCTCTTGTAGAGATCAGCAGTTTTGACGAGCTTTCTACTCGCAGACTAATTAAACACTTCCCCGACTTGAGTTAACCTACGTTTCAACATTTCTATAACAAGCTATAATTTTATACATAATCCTGCATATGTTCTTTTTATGTATTAATTATACTGGTAGAAGATGGTGAACTTTGTGACTACTTTTAGTAATCTAGGGTGCCTATTGAGGGGTTGCCGATTATGATTTTTTGGTCAGCCTCGATTCCCTGCCTGTGCAGCTCTCGTAATATGCCCATTTTCCCCAAGATATCGCGCAAGCGCTGCAGCCCGTGATAATCATCAAAGTGCGTTCTGGATGCAAAGCGTTCCACCTTCCTCCCTGTTATCACGTAGCCTTCTTCTGTTTTTGTAATCTTCCAGGTGTCTTCGTCTTCTTCTATAGTTATTATTGGGACCTTTGATTCTTCGGTTTTAGCATGCTTCTGGCGATCAGCGATAACGATTTTCTGCAAGGTCCGCAGCAACTCTTTAACGCCTGCACCACTAGCACTGGATATCGAGGTTACCTTTGTTCCTTTTGGCACCAATGGGCTGACTTGACTAACCAAATCGGCAATCTGCTCTTTGTCCATACCTTCTGTTTTGGTTAGAGCGACCACTTGCGGCTTGGTGCTTAGGTCTACTCTGTAAGCGGCCAGTTCATGCATGATGGTCGTGTATGCTTCTTTTATATCTTCGTTGTACGCATCTATTAGGTGCACTAAAACACTGGTACGTTCTACGTGGCGCAAAAACTCATCGCCCAAACCCTTGCCGTCTGCTGCGCCCTCGATTAAGCCTGGAATATCTGCTACAAGTAAGCTAGTCTTGCCATCAACATCCACTACGCCCAAGTTGGGGTGCAAGGTTGTAAATGGATAATTAGCAATCTCTGGTTTAGCGTTACTAATAACTGATAAAAGTGTGGATTTTCCGGCATTTGGCAGCCCAACTATCCCTACATCTGCTATCATTTTTAGCTCCATAACGGTTTCTATAATTCTGCCTTTTTCGCCTTTTTCCGCAATACGTGGAGCTTGACGTGTAGAGCTTATAAAGTGTGCATTACCGAATCCGCCTCTACCGCCCTGGGCAAGCTTGGCTTCTTGGTCGTCGTTAACTAAATCAGCTAATAATTTTCCGTCTTTATCCATTACCGCTGTTCCGACCGGAACATCTATTATTAAGTCTTTGCCGTTTTTGCCGTGACATTTTGTCTTGCTGCCCGGCTTTCCGCTATCCGCATTTACAAATTTTTTGTAACGGAAGGCTGCCAGTGTATCTTGGTTGCGACTTGATCTAAAGATAATGTCGCCGCCATCGCCGCCATCGCCGCCGTCTGGTCCGCCCATAGACAAAGACTTTTCGTGATGAAAGCTAACAATGCCGTCGCCGCCATCGCCGGCCTGTAATGTTAAACTAACTCTATCTACAAACATATCTACACACTACACGGTTAGTAAAGGTATGTCCAAGAAGAGGCTTGATCGGCTGGGATAGTTTTGTAGCTAACAACGTCCCATCCTTGATGATTCATTTCCGAAACATATACGCTACCGTCGGCCCCGACGGATTCCACAAAACCAACGTGATTAACTCTTGGAAGCCAAAGAACTGCACCAGCGGATGGCTTGTGGCTTTGCGGCAGACCAAGCCCCCAAGTATACGCATCACCCAGATTAGACGGTACAGGATGGCCTATTTGAGCACGGCGATATGCCGCCCACCAAGTACACCAGCCACAAAAGTACCCATTATTAACCCCTAAACTGCACGAACCATACCTGTGCGCTCCGGTACTTGGTAGCGAAGATATTGATAAACCGCGGACGGTGGTAATAGGCTGAATAGCATTTGGTATCCATATGTATTGGCCCACCGGCAAACCGCCTTCGGCATCATTTACAGTTATAAGCGTATCTTTGTTGGCTTGATAGCGCGTTACCAAACTATCTGCTGTATCGCCCGCCTTAACCATGTAAACGATTCCTTCGGCTGGGGGGATGACGAGTTTTGTGCCAGGTTTAATAGCATCCGTATTTAAACCATTGGACCATTTGATAGCATTGGCGCTAACGCCAAATTTTACAGCCAACGAAGTTACGGAGTCGTTCGGCTGCGAGGTGTAAGTGATAATATCCCTTCTGGATTTTTGAGCGGTGGATACTACCTGGGGTTTTGCTAAAATCGTTGAATCGTTAGCAGCAGAAGCCAATACGGCAGTCGCGGAATCGGCGCGGTTACGCACCATTGTAAGTTCGGGCATTTTAGCCATTTGCGCAGCTTGCAGGGCAATTTGCTCGGACGATAGCTGGTCGAGCGGACTAGACAGAGAACTGGCTGTTGCCGTTGCGCCGCCCAAAGTGCTGCTTCTGATAGTTTGACTTGCCGTACGGTTAACTAATACAAACAAAGCTACTATTAAAAGTAGCATGACGTTGCCGCTAATTATGCTCCAGCGGATTAGTTTGCGCTTGCTGCGTTTGTTCATTTTTGGAGTAAAAGAAGGAATAGACAGTTCGGAAAGCGAATTACCTTTACTCTTGCGGTTAATTATCGAAAATTTTGATCTGTTACTAATATTGACTCCTAAAGGAACTTTGCTTCCGTTGGGGGCAAAATGCAGCTCTCACACTCTTAATGGGTAATTCTATCCGCAAATTGCCACCTTATTATAGCAAATCCCTGTGCTGATCGGCAATTCGAGGGGCTAACTGCACTTCTTTTGGCAATGCTGTTCTATCATCGTTTCGTGTTGCTGCTCTGTATATGATGGGTAGAGTTTATCGTCGTCACCACTCAAGAAATAAAGATAACTAGTATTAGACGGGTGAGCCACCGCTTGCAAGGAGTTTTGCGTGACATTTCCAATGGGCCCAGGCGGCAAGCCAACGCTAACGCGAGTATTATATGGCGAATCAATCTTAAAGCTTAGTGGCTGACCTGCAATCGCGGAAGCATATGCCGCAGTCGGATCAGAACCAAGCGCCATCCCTTGTTTTAAACGCAGCAAGAATACTTGGGCGATTACTGCTTGGTCTGCCGGAACGGATGACTCCTGTGCAACAATCGACGCTAAAGTTATTCCTTTGTAAGTATCGAGCCCTTGGGCGCTAAACCCAGCAATAACGTCGCTGGTTAATTTTTTTTGCATTTCGTCCAGCGATTCGCGGATAATTTTAGTGGCTGGAGTTCCAATTTCTTTTTGGAACGAATCTGGATACAAATAACCTTCTAGCGAAGCACTTGCTGGCAAACTAGCTAAAGCCGGGTGGCCCGCGTAGGTGGCTGGGTTAAATGCTTGATCAACATCCGAGGCGCTGTAACCGTTGTCCGTAAATACTTTTTTAATTTGATCTAGTCGTTTGCCGGGCAAAATTGTGATTAAGTTTTTTGTAACGTCCCCGGTTGCAATTTTTTTGACGATTTTTTGAGCGCTCATTGAAGGGCTTAACGTATAAGTCCCCGCCTGCAAATTCTGGAACTCGCTGCCCCGTACATAAATCTCAAATGCGCGAGTATTGCGTATCAAACCAGCATTTTTTAAGTTCATGGCAATTTGATGTTTTGTGTCGCCAAAAGAAACGGTAAAAAATACTGTTTGCTGACTGCTCGAAACGGGACGCAAGTTATTGGTGTATGAGTGATGGAATGCCCCAACGGCTCCGATTGTAATAACCGCAACAAAAGCTAGCAGCCAAATTGCTACCCGGCTGCTGCGCTTTTTACCAAATTGATACGACTTTTTCATACTAATACCCTGTTTGCTTCGTCTGAATCGAGGAAGTCTTGCAAAATTATAGCAGCTGCAAGCGAATCAATGTCGTGAATTTTTTTGTAAACTTTTTGGCGAGCGTTGGCAATTTTGCTGGTTAATGCCTCGTCCTGCCAATAAAATGGTAGGTCGATTTTGCGTTTTGCGTGGTTAACCCAATCACGAACCCAGCTGGTCTGCGCCGTGTCGTTGCCGGATAAATTACGCGGCAAGCCTACAACTATGCCTATCGCACCATAGTTATTCACAAGTTCGCCCAACCTGGTTATCACTTTTTCTGTTTCTACAGTTTCGAGCGGTTCGGCCATTTTGGCTAGTGTTGAACCGCGGGCAATACCAGTGCGTTTTAACCCCACATCCAGGCTCAAAAACTCGTCTGCTTCCACGCTACTTGCTCTGTTTAACTTCTTGTAAAACTACTTTTATTTTACTGATTTTGTTGGGAGTCTTAGAAACCCAAAACGGGCTAAGGTGTACATCTACACTCTTGACGCCGGGGTAGCTAGCGAGCATAGTTTTTATATCGCCGCTCTTTTTGCCTTTTACCTGATTCTTTATAGAAACGTCGTCAATGATCGGAACGGCAGTTGTGTCTTTGCTAACACTAAGTGCTGCATCGGTAGGCGAAGCTTGGTTTTGAATCGATATGTTTATGCCATCAAGAACATCGCCCGGGCTTAGGCGCTGCTTGGTTTTATCTATTTGATTGGTAAGTTCGGTGGTTAGAATTTTTTCCAGGTCGGCCTTTTGCAAAGTCAAAATAGTGTGAGTAATTTTTATTGTTACCGTAGCAGTGCTAGCCTGCTGGCCAACCGCTGGGGAAGATGTAACTGCCGGGTCGCTAATTTTTAGAGTAGAAGTAAGCGCATAAACATCGTCCCCTAATTTGTCTTGAAAGTCTTTGGAGAACTTGTCGGTATCCGCACTTGTTAGCTTAGCTTTGGCTGTGGCAATATCCTGATCGGTTACAACGGTGACGATATTATCGGTGCCTCCACTCATTGGCCCACCATTAGCGCTGATCCCCGAATAACCCGAAACCGTAAAGTCACTTTTTCCGATATTATACTGGGAGCCTTGTTTTTGAGCAGTTACTGTAGTTGAGCTAGTTCCTTTGTAATTTACGCAGCTTCCCGATCCGCCGTTAATCGTAAATGTTACTGTGGTTTGGGTTATGTATGTAAGACTACCCGAACTAATGCCTGTACCAGCTGGAACATCGGACGGTTGCCCAATATTTGGCGCGCATTTAGTGGCGGACATAGAGACGCTGCCGCTGGCTTTCTCGCCGAGATTCTTTTGGCCAGTCGCTTGAGCTTGCTGAGTGCTGATTTGATCGGCAGATTTAAGCGAAGATGGAATGACTTTTTTGACTTCATCCAGAGTCTTGGCAGCTCCGCTAGCAGTTAGCTTAAAATCAGCAGAAACAGGCGTACTAGACGTATGCAAAACAATCTTCGCGTGCGGCAAAACGCCAACAGCCAACCAGATAAATATGAATAGCCCGGCTATTCCAGCCCCTCCCAAAATCAGTAATAATCTAAACCTGTCAAAATTAGGTACTCCTAACTTTTTATTTTTAGAAGGCTTTTTGGTTGGCGGTTTTGCCGCTGCAGCTTCTGACGCTTCGTCGCCTAGGGCAATAGTGGCTTCTTCTGCAGGAACTGCGGCCAGTTCGCCAATTGGTTGATCGTAATCTAGCTTGGCATTATCTAAATCTATCTCTTCTTCTGGGATCTGATCATCCAGGCTAGCATTTTCGATTACCGCAGGCTGCACAGCGCTACCAAGCGGAGACGGAGGAATAACCGGTTTGCTTTGCAGACTTTTGGCAACATGCAAACCAGCAACTCCGGCCAACGGCATTAGAGCGGCCTCGCTTGTAATTAGCACCACGTTTTTGCCAGCATTGTCCGCGCTGCGCTTTAAAAGTCGCATGTTAACAATGCTCTGCAGGCTTGTCGCACGTTTAGGTAGCACAAGGGCTACAACTTTTTGGCTGGCGCTTTCTACTTTGTCGATAATAGAAGTTACTTCGTCGTCTACATCCAAATAAATCGTGTCTTTGCTGGGTTTTGCGGAGTGGGTAGGTTTATTTGCAGTCATATTTTATATCTTTAATATTCTATTAAGTTTATCCTTAACTGTTCCTGGGCTGTCGGCTGCGCCATTGCTGAGCGTGTCCATGCCAACTCGCAGCAAGCCCATCGCTGTAATAAATGTGTGGTCGGTAACGTCGCCAGTTGTGTCGGTAATTCCTGCTACTTCGTCGGGTTTAATATACTGAATAATCGGTTTGCGGGTAAATGGCAGCACCTTGTGCCAGTCGTCGGAATCTAGTTTTTCCATCAACATTTCCAAGCTGGAACCTCCCCCACAGAGTAACATGCGATGCGGCAGGTGGTCGAGTTTGTTGAATTCGGACAGAGCCAGTTCTACCCCATTCGCCCAAACATTCAAGGTTTTGGTTAGAGCTTTTTTGGAATCTTCTTTTTGTTTATGCCCTACACGGTCAGTATCCAGCGCGATTTTTACGGCTTCTGCCTGATTAAAGTCAATGTCGAGTTCACGCTCAATGGCGTGAGTAAAGGCTCGGCCACCAATGCCAAACATCTTGGTTCCTTCTACGCCCCCTTCGTTAATAACGGCAATGTCGGTTGTGCCACCGCCTACGTCCATTAAAATCGCACTAATACTAGCGTTTGGATCATCGCCAACCATAGACCTAGCTACGGCGAATGGCTCTGCGGCCACAGCAAGCAACTCCAGGTCGAGCTCCGCGGCGGTTCGCTCCAATGCTCCAATGTGAATCATCGGCGCAAACGCTGTGTACATTTCTACAACTATGTCTCGCCCCTGGAATCCAACCGGATTAGTTACTTTGTAACCATCGATGTCTATGCGCACCAGTGCGCTGTTAACCAATCGCACATCCACGTCTTTGCCGCCAAGTTCCCAAGCTAGCTCTTTGCGAGCCTTGGCTTCGGCGCGTTCTTGTACGAGTTCGATTATTCGGCCCATTTCTTCTATGCCAATTTCTTGGCTAGAATTTTTGCGGGTAAAGCGAACCGTAGATGTAGTGCCTTTGACTAGTTCGCCGGCAATGCCAATTACTGCTGTACGCACGCTCACACCGGCTTGTTGTTCGGCGGCCGCTAAAGCTTTGTCGCAATTATTAACTACCGCCGCGATGTCGGCAATAGCCCCAGCTTGCATATCTGTTAGCTGCTGATGGGTTTTGCCCACGCCGATAATTTCTATCTGCTCGCCAACCACGCGCCCAACAAGCGCTTTTACGAATTCCGTGCCAATATCCAGCGCCACGATGTATTGGCCAATAGCACGACTGGGGCGTCCCGATCCCTTAACGCTTGGTAATTTACTTTTTAGAGTTTTGGCCTTTTCAAGCATACCTAGTAGTAGACTTTCTGTTGTTTAAATCGTACATTAGTAACTGTTCTCGCATCATTTTCTTAAGCGCTCTATTGCCCGCCGTAGTCTTGAGATACTGCTCGCGCCTACGCGCGTCGATTTCGCTTCTATGTGCTTCATAGTATACCAGTTCCCACGATGATGCATATGCTTTAGTCGAACGATTTAAACCTTTTTTATGTTCTGTTACCCGCCTTCGTAAATCATGAGTAAATCCAATGTAAAAATTGCCGGTAGAGAATGATCTTAAAATGTAGACGTAACAGAACGTTACAGAAAGCTCACTACTAGGTTGGCCCGGTAGTGACCTTTCGAGACCGACTCGTTTTTGGCGAGACGCAGATTCCGCTTCAGCGGAATAACTCGAAAGTCTACTACTGGGCATAATCAGATTGATTATAGCACATTTGCTCTCTGTCGGGATTATGAAAAATAGGGCGATTATATATTTAACACACCTAATGTATAATGTCAGTTATGCCAATCGCATTGATTATCATCGGGGTTGTACTGGTAGCCTTCTCTGACAAGCTACAGCCTGACGCTCACCGTAAACCCAAGTTAAATCTATATCTCAGCTCATTAGGTGGCATTGTATGGCTTGGTGGTGTTGTCTGGGCGTTCTTTAGCTATAAACTCTCACACGCTATACTTCTACTCATCGGCTCGTTTGTACTCGGCGCAATTCTCGGCATAAAGCGGTAACTATTTCTTCGGTGGGTCGGCTTTGGCAATTTTTGCTAGAGCTTCATCAAAGGGCATATCAATCTTAGTGGGTATCTCACGCTTATCGTGGTCATCTATAAACATTTCAAGCTGTATCGGTTGACCACCATAGCGGTGGTGCATTTTCTTTTTCAGCTCGTCCATTGTGTCACAGCCTTGAGCCATACCGATGACACGGTTGATATGTTCAATCAGTCGTTTCATGCCGTAGTCATCGTTAAACCATTGGTGATAATTCTGACCCTTGCGTGGCTTGGGTTTATTCTCTTTTATATAGCTCGCGACTTCGGGGTCTAAATAACGGTATATCAAGTCCATAACTAAATAACCCCAGTAGCGTGGGCGGTTTTTAGTTGGTTGTCCTTCCCATTGGGTTAAGCGTGCAAACTCTATCCATAGTTCATCGGGGAATGTCTTTTCCCAACCGCGCATTTCTTCTGCCAAAAACAGTTTTAGCTTGAATTGCAGTGCGTCCTCGGCTCGAACATACTGGTAGCCTGTAACCTCATCAACGAGAGCGACAATACCTAGTTTAGATGAAGCACGGATAATGGCGTTGGCTTGCAAGGCCGCGTCCGCGTTCCTGCCTTTCAGTGTTCCACTGTCCAAAGCCTCGGAGTAAGCATGGCAAACATCCATGAACTTCTCTACATCAATACCTTTGGCCGGAGTTCCTCTGTCAGTAATAAAGTCAACCAAGTTGCCAGAATGATAAGGGTCGCCGTGCGCCATGAGGTACGGTACTAAGGTTCTATTGCTGAAAATCTCGTTCGCGTTCGCGTTTCCTTTATATCCGAGGCTTTCTATCATACCCTTGGTACTAAAAATCCGGCGGCCATCTTCAAGTACATAACAAGGTAACGAGTTGGTGTCGCCAATTTCCAAAGTTCCGCTAAAAGTCGCTCGCGGAATTTTCTTGCCCACGCTCTGGTTACTAGTATTTCTAACTTCTTTTTTCATGCTAATAGCTCCTTATATTCTAGTCTAGTGTGTATGCTCGCGAAATAGTCGTTAAAGCGTTCACCGTCACTCATCTCTCTAGTATTGTAGCGATACTGATACTCATCGCAATAGCGTTGCAGATGCTTGGGGCTAACGTGGTGGTAAATACCGTCTATACCTCTCTTAAGATGTGCCCAAAAGCCCTCAATTGTATTGGTGTGCGCCTGTCCAACAGCCCACTGTTTCTTAGAGTGATTGACCGCACGGTGCATGAACACTAAGCGACTTGCCCTGTGATAGCCTTTCCAGTCGTCTGTGTACAGGTTTGCATCTGCCGGAACACGCTCGCGTATTACGCTCTGTAAGGTAGTTGATGACGCGTCATCAGTAACTTTTGCGACCACACGTCCTTTACGCTCAACTGCGCCGACTACAGGCGTTTTGTTATCAAACTTTTTCTTCACGGTGGTCTTACCGCCAATATACGTTTCGTCCATTTCAACATCACCATCTAACGGCTTATCGTAATTGTTGGTTTCAACAGCGTGGCGAATACGGTGAAGCATAAACCACGCGGTTTTTTGAGTGATGCCTAAGTATTTACTAAGCTGAATTGAGCTAATGCCTTTTTTCAAACTGGTAGCCAAGTAAATAGCTAGAAACCACTTTTGCAGGGGTAGTTTGCTGTCCTCAAAGATAGTGCCAACACGAACAGTAAACTGCTTTCGGCAGTCCTTACACTTAAACAGCCGTCCGTCCTTATATTTATAGGCATTCCCGATAATTCCACAGTGAGGGCAAGTTATCTTGTCACCCCAACGTGCCTTCTCGAGGTAATCTCTACAAGTTTGCTCATCATTAAAGCGGTTATAAAACTCGATTAGGTTTGTCATCTCTTGCATATATACAGTGTATCAAACAAGAATGGGTGTGTCAAGTGCTATTATTATTTTTATCTGCTTAGGTGTGTTAAATATATAATCGCCAAAAATAGCTTACTGTAGAATCGCTTTTATTCTTCGGACTCCGGCGGAGCTGGCTTCTTCTTTGGTTATTTTGAACCTTCTTTTGCCTTTCGCAGATGGTGAGTTTATCGAATCCACGGCTAGCTGGCCAGTGTGTTCTACGTGTGGCCCGCCGCAAATTTCTATGGAATATGGTTTTTCGCCAGGAATTCCCATGGTGTAGACTTTTACTTTGTCGCCGTATTTGTCGCCAAACGCGCCTTTGGCACCGTTAGCAAACGCTTCGTCGGTTGGCTGTTCTTGCCAGCTTACTGTAAGGTCTTTGTCGATCTGTTCGTTTACGATTTTTTCTACTTCGTCCAATTGCTCGCGAGTGACTTTTTGGTCATGGCTAAAGTCAAAGCGAGTGCGTTCTGCGGTTACATTGGATCCGCGCTGAACCACATGGTCACCCAAAACCCGGCGCAAGGCCTCGTACATCAAGTGCGTGGCGGTATGTAATTTTTTAGTCTCATCCGAATGATCTGCTAGCCCTCCCTTAAACACGCCTTTGCCAGCCGTCTGACTCCGCTCGCGCTGCTGCTTCATTAGCCGGTCGAAATCTTGTTTCCAATCTGTAGACAACACTCCGTTATCAAGTATGGCCACCACTTCCTGGGTTAATTCGGGCGGATAACCGCAGGTGTCGTAAAGAAAAAAGACTACATCCCCGGGGATAACGACTTTGTTTTTGCCGTATTTTGCCTGATTATTTTTAATGTATTTTTGAAGTTCGGCAACTCCTTTTTTTAGCGTAACCAAAAAAATCTTTTCTTCTTTTGCAAGAATGTCGATGATTTGTTGACGTTTTTGGACTATCTCTGGGTAATCGTCCTGGTACAGATCAGCAATCACTGGAACAATTTTCTCTATAAAAACATTTACTATACCCAGATTGTGCGCCTTTAGCATTGCACGGCGCATCAACCGGCGGGCCACATATCCCTGCTCTTTGTTGCTGGGCGCTACGCCATCAACGGCCAAAAATACCGCGCCGCGCAGGTGATCGGCAATAACCTGCAAAGCTTCTTTGTGGTTTTCATAATTTTTGCCAGAAATTTCTTCAATCTTCTGAATAATTGGCTTGAATAAGCTAATTTTGAACACGTCTGGATTATCAAGACTGGCGGCCGCGATTCGTTCCAAGCCCGACCCGTGGTCAATGTTGGGGTGTTCCAGTTTTTCGAAACCATCACTCGTTTTTCGATAACCCATAAAAACGTTGTTGCCTATTTCGAAAAATCTAGGCGAATCACTGGCCGGGTGAGCTTTGCCCCACTTTTGCTCATCGTGGTACTGCTGCCCAAAATCGTAAAACATCTCGCTGTCTGGCCCGCACGGGTCGCCCACCATCGTACCTTCTTCGTCGCCGCTGCGGCTCCACCAGTTTTCTTTTCCGTCGTATAAGAATATTCGCCCGCCCTGCATGCCAGTTTTAGAGCCGTTTTCTGCCGAGCCGATTTCTACCACTTTGGCGTCTATGCCGCGTTTTTTAAATTCTTGCTGCCACAGTTCAATTGCCTGGTCGTCCCGCGGAATACTGTACTTTTCGTTGCCGATATAGCACGACACATAAAATTTTTGCGGGTCTAACCCCACAACGTCAAATAAAAACTCGCTAATCCAAGCGATTTGCTCGGTTTTGTAATAGTCGCCCAAACTCCAGTTGCCAAGCATTTCGAATGTTGTTGTATGTTCGCTATCTCCGACTTCTTCTATATCCTGAGCACGAAAACACACTTGGCTGTTGGTGATTCGTTTGCCTTCGGGGTGGGTTTCTCCCAGTAAATACGGAACCATCGGCTGCATGCCGGAGCCTGTAAATAAAGTAGTTGGATCATCTTGCGGTACTAAAAGAGCTCGCGGAATCACCGTATGCCCACGCTTGGCAAAAAAATCCAAATAAGCTCGTCTAATTTCTTCCGCTGTCATTACTAACTATTTTAACAGATTATCCCGCCGCCCAGGCATTCCGAGTCCGCGTAGAATACGGCGGATTGGCCAGGCGTTAGGGCACGTTGTTCGTCGTCTAGAGTTACTTTACTACCTTCGAGTTTGCACGAAATAAGTTGGCCACGATGCCGTAAGCGTACAGATAGTTTTTGTTCTGCTGCGGGCGGATTGATCCAATGAACGCTTGTAATATTGAACTCTTTGCTCCAAAGTTTTTTATCATCCAAGTTGGTGGTGACGTAAACTTCGTTTTTATCCATATCTTTGCCGGTGACGTAATACGGCAAACCCCCGCCAACCTCTAAACCGTGGCGTTGACCGATTGTGTAGAATATCGCCCCATCGTGCTCGCCAATTTGCCTCCGCTGGCCAGCGGATTGATCAATTACTGCTCCTGGCGAAGTTTCTACAAACTGCTGCAAAAATTCTTTTATTCCAACCTTACCAACAAAGCAGATTCCCATGCTTTCTTTTTTGGTAGCTGTCACCAACTTGTATTTAGCTGCTAGTTTGCGGACTTCTGGTTTGGTTAAATCGCCGAGCGGAAAAATGGTTTTAGCCAAAGCCTCGGCCGTAATCCGGTACAAAAAGTAGGTCTGATCCTTACTCACATCTTTTGCACACAAAAGATGTGGTGGTTGGTGGTTAAGTTTGCCCGATTTGGTCTGGAGTTTGCTATTTGCTGTTTCCTGATTTCTAGTTGCTACTTTAGCGTAATGGCCGGTAGCTACCATATCGGCACCGTCTTCTAGAGCGGTGTCCAAAAACAATTTAAACTTGATTTCTTGGTTGCACATCACATCCGGATTTGGCGTAAGGCCTTTTTTAAACCCATCAATCATGTAATCGACCACTCGTTGCTGATAATCTTTTTGAAAATCGTAAACTTTAAAGCCTATGCCAAGCTGAACGGCCACGCGCTTAGCGTCCTGGTAGTCGTCTTGCCATGGGCAGGGCATTCCTGGCAAGTCGCGACTCCAATTCTTCATGTACACGCCAATAACGTTGTAGCCCTGCCGCTTAAGCAGCGCGGCGCTAACGGAACTGTCTACTCCCCCACTTAGCCCAACAAAAACCGCTTTACCCTTATTCATCTAGGTAAGTATAGGATATTTATCTGTTGTTGAGAAGTTAAACGGATCTTAGATGGGGCGCTCGCCGCGGCGCAAACGACTGCGAATTGTTTCTAGCTGGTGCTTTTTACCAAGCCAAAAAGCTACGAAGGTTAGACAAAAAGTTAATGCCACCGGCCACCAAACAAACACGCGCTCAGCTTTGGGTTGAGCAGAACTACTATTAACCCCACCTTGCTGAATCGGCCCGTTAGCAATAGCTACTAGCTGCAAAAACGCTGCCGCTCCGTTAGAATCTACAGCTTTGACCGTTACATTAAAAATACCCGACTGATTGTAAGTGTGTTCTATACTAAATCCCCCTGCACTTTTGCGGCTAAGCAGATCCAGTTGAGTTTTGTCGCCCCAGTCAATACTAATGGCGTATGGGCCGCTGCCACCACTTATTGTCATTGGCCACGATAACGAGGTCTTAGGATCGGCTCCACGCTTGGCATAGGCGGTCGTAAGCGTTGGGCGCGAAACTCCGGAAGGCGAAGGGCTATTGTAAGTTACGCTCACGGTGTTAGAATCTGGGCTAGATTGATTAAGCGCATCGTACTGACGGACAACTAAATCATTTTGGCCGTTAAATAGATCGATAAGTAATGAAAAGCTGCCACTGCTACACTGCGCCGATCCCACAAAGACGCCGTTACTAAAAACCTCCACCAGTAGCCCTTTAGTACAAATGCCCGAAACAGTTATAGGCACACTGTTAAACACCTGGCCATTACCGGGAACCGTAATAGTGGCGGGTGTTGTAGGCGGACCACCGCCAACTTGGCCCTCCAGACCTAACGATCCTGCTTGTGGGTTGGGCGCTGGCGGTGCGGCGGCTTGCACCACGGAAATGCTCGTGCCAACCCCCAAAATACTCAGCGCAAAAACAACCGCTAGCTTTAGCTTAAAAGTCATAACATAACCATAATACAGATTAACCGGGCTTACAAGTTAAGTGCTTATCGTTTGGTGCGACGGTGGCGCGGAGCAACGAGCTTTTTGTACAAGCGCCAACCACCGTAGACTATAGCAGTCAACACAATCAGCGCCAGGATCACAAACCAAATTGGCAAATACCAAAATGTACTTGTAGCGCCAATTTGGCGGTTAGTTTTGCCGTTTTGACCGTATAGCAGTTCTATCTGAGCGGTGTATCTGCCGGGCATAAGTTTTAGCGGCTTGCAGTTAGATGGCTTGCCTAGGTCTTCTTGCTTGTCGCTTTTTGGAGCGCAGACTTCAAACCGGCGGGTTTGGCCGATAATAACCAGTTGGCCTAGCGGGTTGGCGTTGTCTATACTGCGCACCACATGGCCAAAAAAGTTTTTGACCACAATGCTGCCGCTAGGACTTTCGCTAATATTGCCGCTGTTTTTAATTCGGTAGGCAAAGCTGGCCGGGGGTTTAGATGCAAACATAGTCTGGAACTTACCGCCCTCATATGGCCCGAACTGGACCAGGTTAAGCAGCTCAGAAGCGTCACCAGGAACTGTTACGAATATCAGCGAAGCACTGCTAGCGGCAACGTTCACCTTTTCTTGGTCAAAATCGCTCACAGCGGTGTACTGAACGGCGCTGTAGTAGCTGCCTGCCCCTACGCTTTTTGGAATTTTAATCGTAAATGGTATAAGTTTGGATTTACCGGGTTCGATAGTTACTCTGTCCGGAAGGGTCATGTATGGTTTTAGCGACCACGGAGTAAGCGGTTCATCACTAGCTTGCAAAAGTTTTGGAGCGCCTGTTTCGTCTTGCGGCTTAAAGTCTATAACTTTGAGTTTAAGGTTAAGAACTTGCGAAGTACTAAGGTTATTTACATACAGAGTGTCGCTGCGCTGTTCCCCAGCGTTAACTGTGTAGCTTAGTTTTGGCGTAATCCCCAGGCCGTTGGACTGAGCAGCGGCCGGCAGATCGTGCACTAAAAGTACTGTGAATAATAAAACAGGAACAACAATTCGTACCAATCTAAATTTCATAGAACTCCCTCGTTTAAACATAATTACTACCCATTCTAACACAAGAATTACTTGTTCTGTATGTGCAGATTTGGGCCGATGCATGAAAAAACATAACTATAGCAACCGAGAAACTACGCATTTGAGTGCAGTTTGGTTCAAAAAAGAGCACCGTAAGCGAATCGTACTAAATAGTACGGTGAGCGCGGAGCGCAGTTTTTGGGCCAAAATGTGCCAAATGCGTAGTTTCTGTCTAAAAAGTGGCTGTTGCTACATAGGTTAGTGTAGTGTTATATACTCCGGGCGCTTGGCCGCCGCCTATATTCACAATATAGCTTGCCGTATATATTTGAATATCCGACACGGTAGAATTGCTAGCCACGATTTCTCCGTTATTAAATCTAAAGATGTTCGGCGTACCGTAATTTGCGGTGGGGCTGCCGCTGCCGCCAGCCGGGTCAGAACCCACCGGCGGATTAGAATTTGCCCGCAAATTCATACCAAATTGCGATTGACCTTTTTGGCTTGAGCCAGACGTGCTAAGTGCCGCAATAACATCGTTACCAGAAGTTAAAGTGTTACCATTAAGCGTTACCACGTAACCAAAGTTGGCGTTCGTGCCAACTAAAAATTGAGTTGTGCCAGTAGCCGTAGAATTAGAACTAAACGTGCCCAAATTTACAAAATTGCCGCTGGCCGACGCGCAAGTAGAGGTTATGCTCACGGCTGCGCAAAATTCCAGAATAGGCGGGACCTCTGTATTAATGCTAATGCCCTGGGTTATAGCGCCAACGGTACCGCCAAAGTCTATGCTGGGTCCGGTGGCGTTGATGCTGGCATAAGAACTTATGCGCAAATAAAACGATCCTATATTGCTGGGGTTTTTTACGCCGTTTAAGGTGTAAGAATTAAGTTGAGACCCCGTGGCAGCTGGCACGCGGGTTAGCACGACTTCGTTTGATGTTTGAGATAATACACTAAAGCCCGTTTCGCCAGACTGGGCAGTCAATACGGCTGCGGCAGCGTCCACGCCCGGCGGAGCAACACAGGACAGCACCTCTAGTGGGCTGTCGCAATATTCGAACTTAATTGACCCCACGCTGGCACTGCCCGGAAAAGTAAAGCTTACAGTATGCTGGGTAGTAACACTGGCCGTAGAACTCCTAATATCCAAACTACGCTGCGGCAAATACACCGCACTAACTACAGATTGCGCGCTCAAACATAACCAAGCTACAAATAAGACAATTGGCAATGTTAACTTTAAACTCATACAATAAGCATAACGGAAAACAGGATTTGTTGATACGACTCTAGTAAGTGCCGGTGGCTATGTAGGTTATTGTAGTGGTGTAAATGCCGGCTACGGTTGCTGTGCTGATGTTGCCCAAGTAGCGTACTGAGCCGGTGTCACAAGTTATTCCCCCGGTTGAAAATGCTATTGGCCTAGGAGTGGTAGTGCTAGCAGTATCAAATTGGAATTTTGCTGTACCGGCGGTGGTTATTGTTCCGTTTCCAGCACTATACTTGAATAGGTGTGATGCTATGTTGGTTCCATCGTTAGCTGCAAGATTAGTAAAACTGTAGCCGCTGCCACTCTGTGTGTCGCTAGAGTCAAGGGCCAAGCCAAACTGTGAAGTACCAGGCGTGCTACTTACACCGTTAACTCCGCCGCCGCCGCCAAGACCGACAGAAGTTATAGAGTTGGAGCCACTCTTAAGCGTATCGCCGGAATAATACACAACCGTACCATTTAAAGTGTTGGTATTGACTCTAAAGTATGAGTGATTATCGAATGCGGTACTAGTACTCAATACCCCATTTGCATCACCAAGTGTTAGCGCACCAGTATCACTAAATGGTACGCAAGTCGTACTGGGGGCAGTAACGGTTGAACCTACAGAGAAGTTTAAAACTTCTTGTACCTTAGCCGTAATGTCGATCTGCTGAGCGGTAGAAGCCGCTACTCCGCCGTAGTCAACTTGGGTAGTGAAGGCTGTGTCGGAAAATACTGCTATACGTGCATAGAAGCTGTAGTTATCTGTGGTTGGGTTGGTAATATAGTTGCTTGATCCGCCACCATAAGTAATCGTTGCTGTTGGTGTAGCAGTTTGAACCTGGCCGCTCGCGTGCTTTACCGCTACACAGTTAGTTCTGGTAGTACCAGCACCGTTACAAACACCCATTGCCGCTGGCGCTAATGAGGTGTTAGCTGTGGTTGTATCTAGAGCGAATCCGCCGGCCCCAGTAAGTCCGGCCACCGTAGCACTAGTCAGGTTCGCGGCGTTTAATCCAGTAGGAGTTGTACAAGTAGTTTGAGCTATCGGGCTAGTACAATACATAATTACTATCGAGCCAACTGTAGCGCCCGAGGAAGCCATAGTAAAAGTCACTACATGCTGGGCTTTAGTACCGTTACCGCCCGCTCCAGCCGTGACGGCATTACCGCCGGCGTCTGTGCTTATGCTGCCATTCGCAGAAGAACTAAGCGACAATTTGCGCGAAGTTAATTGGGCGGCGTGGGCTTGTTGTGGCACAAATACAGGGATCGATACGCCTACCACCAACAGGATTGCTGCGAATAATGATGAAGCGCGCTTAGATAAATCAATAATTTTATTCATATTTTTTACTCTTTAAAACGTTTATTTTTATTACTCAAACCGATCGTAGCATTAAATGTATATTAAACGCAAGCATAATCTAATAATTTTATAGGCAAGTTATCCACAGTTCGACAGGCTCACTGTAAACGGTTCGGCGGGATCCAAACTATAAATTCTAATTTTCAAACAGCCTTAGAGCTAATCCACATCTATCTGTCGGCTAGAATCCCAAGGTCTGCCACTTGCCATCTGTTTTTCATTTTCGGTTCGTAGCTATGGCTACGACCAAAAGCCGAGAAAACAAATGACAAATCATGGCAGCTGCTTGAGATTCGCTATCAACGGATAGATGTGGATTAGCTCTTAGCTCGGAAAAGTTTGGATTTTAAAACTTATGATTTGAAGTTTTGTTTAGGATTTAGAAATTCGGATTAACTGGACTTAAAACGTGGGGAGGACGTTAACAAATAGGGACGTTCCGTAACTGCCCCCCGGGGTAGTTTTGCTAATATTGGCTATTGCCGACATGGTGTACTGAGTTGTGCCGCTACTTTTTGGGCTGCTGGCGAAGGGGTCGTTTTCTACATATTTAAATAGGTTGGTGGTATTGTACCCGGCATTTGCCACACCAAAACCGAATGTGGAATCCGGCACCTGAGCGGGCACGGCGCCAAAGGTACCCGGACCAGTCAGAGTGTTAGCTGCCAGGTTAACACCAAACTGTTCCGTGCCTGGGGCAGAGGCGCTAGAACTGCTCATGTTGCTTAGTGTATAACTTGTGCCGCTGTTCTTTGGTGGGGTGCCACCTAAGCGCACGGTGTAGCCGCTAGATAGGTAGTTCCGCACTGTAAAAACAGTAGTTATTGCCGACACCGTAGTAGAGCTAAGCTGACCAAAATCAAAGGTGCCACCGGTTACGGCAACTTCTAGCAAGGGCCTGTCAGTGGTGTTGAATCCGGAATAAACCTGGAAGTTGGCGCTAGATGAATGATCTATGCCAAGTTCGCCCAAGGCGATTTTTGCCTGGTAGTTGGCAGAAGCGTCGCTTAGTTCGCCGCCGACTCCAAAAAATGCCTCGTTGACTTTGTAGCTGGGGGACGTGTACTGTGCGTAGGCTTCGCCTGCTGGCAAAAAAACCGCCACTGCTAATAATGCCAAACTCGCCAATAAACCCCTCATGCTTGTTATTATATCAATAATAGTCATTAATGATTACGCTTTATAGCTTGGTTCGTATATTATTTATGCAGTAGTTATGGAAGAAAATAAGTCGCTAGAAGAGCAGTCGCTAGAAGAAAGTTCGACAATTGTCGAGCCATCTAACGGTGGGGAGCAAGAAAGTCAGCCAGACAGTAACGTGCCCAGCGACCCCAAGGCAGAAAAAGAACCCAAAACCAAAAATACAGAAGACGCCCCAAAACACCCGGGTTTGCTAAAGCGTATCAAGAATTTTGGCAACTTTTACCTTGTGGTTTTTGTAGTCCTAATATTAATCGTTGCCGGGATGGTTTATGCCGCGTCCAAAGCCGCAAAAAAAGACACGACAGTTAAACAGCAAAAAACCCAGTCGCTGACCGATAAGCAACTAGCGGCTTTAAAAGGCAGCACAACGATTGTGGGCGATGCACAGGGCGTACTGGACATACAAGGTAACTCTGTATTTGAAGGCCAGGTATTGATGCGTAATAATTTGGATGTAGCCGGGTCTATAAAAGTTGGCGGAACTTTGTCTTTGCCAGCGATAACGGTTGGTGGGTCTAGCAGTTTTGGGCAAATTCAAGTTACGGATAGCTTGTCGGTTAATGGCACAACCAACTTGCAAGGGCAGCTAAATGTGCAGAAGAACCTCACCGTAGCTGGGTCCGCGACTATCAATGGGTCTTTGTCTGCCGGGGTGTTAAATGTATCTAACTTGCAACTTTCGGGCGACTTAGTTATAAACCGGCACTTGACTGCTGGCGGCGGCACACCTGGACGCACAGCAGGATCTGCGGTTGGCGGCGGCGGCACCGTATCTGTTAGTGGCGGCGACACTGCCGGAACTGTAACCATAAATACCGGTGGCAGCCCGCCAGCCGGGTGTTTTGTGACTATAAATTTCGTGCGAGCTTTTAGCGGTGTGCCGCACGCCGTAGTTAGCCCCAGCAATTCTAGTGCTGGACTTTTAAACTATTACACCAATAGGACAAATAGCAGCATGAGCATCTGCACCGCCACACCGCCCACCGCCGCCACAACCTACATCTTTGACTATATTATCATCAATTAGAGAGTGCTTAGTTTATTAGGTTTTTAAATCTTTCTCGCAGAATGTGCTCGGAGTCTATTTGGTTTATTTCGACATAACTGATATAGCGGCGAACGCCCAGAAATTCGCCAACCATTTCTATCTCGGGGCGACAAGAAAAAGGATGCACCCATATACTTTGCTGCAACATCTTAAACCCTAACTCTTTTAGTTTGAAAGTCAGGTAATCGCGCTTTTTCTTTGATGTCTCGGGTATATCAAAAAACACCAGTCGCCACTGGCCATCCCATTTTGACGGCTTGGGGATTTGTAAATCAACGAAGTTTGCTTTTTTTAAGCGCTGCTTGCCATTTTGGGTAAGCTGTATGCCGTGTTCGTAATCACCCGCTTGATATCTTACAAGGCCTTTTTGCTTCATGTAATAAATAATCCGGCGTAACTCTCGCTCCTGCTGACGTTTATCCATAATCTTTAGCATTTTGTCCAGCGGCTTATCGAACATCTGAGCGGAATTTTGCAACACCAAGGCTGTGGTTACAAAACCACCAACAGCCACAAACTTTAAAATCCCATCTATAACTGCTGCCGTATTATCCTTGGCCCTCTGATCCATCTTCATCCCACAATTATAACACTTTGGTGCGGCCGCATGAATTAGTGATAATTTTGGGTGGTTGGGTTAGATGTCTAGATGGCTAGACGTCTAGGAAGACGGTGGTGCGATCGGCCTTGACATGCATTACGCCCTGGCTGACTTTTAAGTTAAAGTCTGGCTTTCCGGCAAGGCGGACGGTTATGGTGCATGGCACCAGCAGGCTCATAAAGTTTTTGTGCCCGGGCAGGATATCAAACGGCCCGGTTTTGTTCACGGCCGATAAACTGCGTGCCTGGCCATCAAAATAAGTTCTAAACGGCGCGTAAACCTTAACGTACATATCCGCGCTAGATGATCCGCTCATTTATTTAAAATCTCTTCTACACCTGTAAGCATGGATGCGCGGCTAACAGACACTCCTTTTTTGCCACTTAAATCTTCGGTTACAAACATCTCTTGGGAAAAGAAACTAACCAGTTCGCGGGCCTTGGCAAAATCTACACGGTCGGATGGTGACAGTTCGTTTTCGCCAATAATTGCGATTATACCTTTTAGCGATTCGTGCTTTTGCAGGAGCGCCTGGACTCGGATGCTAAGATCGTAGTGCTTTTGACCGACAATGTCTGGGCTAAGGAGACTAGAGCTGGTTTTAATTAAATCCACAGCTGGGCGGATGCCTTGTTCTGCTACTTTGCGACTTAGTACAAGCGTGCTGTCCAGCTCGTGCTGGATCATTTGCACGGCTGGGTCAGAAAGGTCGTCCGCCGGTACATAAATGGTTTGGACTGCAGTAATAGAGCCGTTTTCGTTGGAACTCAAGCGGTCCTGCAGAATCTTAACGTCCGAGAAAATGGTCGGCTCGTAACCGCCTTCGCTTGGGACTTGTTCTAAAATGGTCGAAAGTTCGTTGCGCGCCTGAACATAGCGGTACATGTTGTCTGCAAAAAACAGAATGTCTTTTTTCTCTTGGTCACGGAAGTATTCGGCACTGGCCACGGCGCTCATGCCAACCAAAACCCTTTGCACCGGATTTTGGTCCATCTGGCCAAAATACATGCAGGTGTTTTTTAGCAAGTCGCGGGATTGCAGGGTATCATAAAGTTCATGACCTTCCCTGATGCGCTCACCAATTCCGGCAAAAAAGCTCAGGGCGCCCTGCCCACTTTTGGCAACGTTATGAATAAGTTCCATGGTAAGCACGGTTTTACCAACCCCAGCTCCACCAATGATGCCGATCTTGCGGCCTTTGACAAACGGCGTAAAGAAGTCGATGACCTTGATACCTGTTTCTAGAATTTCTGGTTTTATGACACTAAAAGTAGTTGGACGAGGCGGCAATTTAAGAACGTTTTTGTACTTCATGCCTTCTGCGGCGGGCATGTCTAGGCCGTCTAGCGGACGCCCTAGCGCATCAAAAATACGACCAATGGTTGCATCTCCGACAGGCACTTCTATACCGCGGTCGGTTGTTTCTACGACCATGTTTTTTTGGATCGTGTTGTCGGTGAATACACTAATACAAACAGCTCTATTGCCGTCCTGCAAATTGTTAACTAGTAGGACGCTGCGAGCTTTGTTTTGAGCCACAACCAGTTCGCCTACAGCCGGACAATCACCTTCAAACTGAACAGTAACAACCAAGCCACGAATAGAGCGTATATATCCCTTGCTCATGCGTGGGCACTCCTTATGCTATTGACTGTTTCTTTAAGTCGCTCGTCTTTTATGTAGCGTTTAACCCTGGAATACAGCATGTTTAGGTCCACTAGCGAATCGTCGGCTTTTTCGTGCGCAGCACTCATGGCCCTAAAACGACTGGCGTATTGGGCAAGCTTAGATTCCAAAATTACCTCGCTTAGCGTAATCTGCATCATTGATCGCTCCAGGTGGTCAATCACCTCGTAGGTGCTTGGTTCAAAAATGTAGTCTTGCTCGGTTATCACTTCTTCGCTGGCTGCGACAGTTTTACCGCGTTCGGCAACCGCCGTGCTTAGCTTAATGCTTTTTACACGAAGGTCTGTTAGCGAAACATAGTTTTGGTAGTAAACGGTAGTAGACACATATTTTTGAACTTCTTGCATAAGCGGCTGTACGTTAATATTGCGATCTTTGTCTGGCAGTTTAAAGCTTCTGGCAAATGCAACCCCTGCCTGAGACAGCTGGATTGTACCGTGGGTGCCCACAACTACTACATCGTTTTTGTCTTTGTCGTAAACCTTAATCGCCTGGTCTACAAGTTTTTGGTCAATATCACCACTAAAGCTGCCCTCTGATGTTATGAGAATCATTAGTTCTTTGTTTATGATATTTCCCATCCCCTGGCCGCGTCCAAAGTGGAACAGCTCATCTACTCGAATTTGGTTATATATGCGCCAAAGTTCGTCAAAGAAAGCCTGCGAACTGATAACTTGGTCTTTGATTTGCGATATCCTCATGCTGGCAATGCCTTCAAATGCCCGGCTAAGCTCTAAAATGGTTGCCATAGCGCCGCGCTCAGCGGCTATTTCGTTAAGCCGTCGCATCTGCTTTTACCTCTGTACTTACTTGCCTTTTAAGTTCCATCAGGACATTGTCGTAATCGGCATCACTCTTAGCCATTGGAGCGGCCTGTATTACAACGTCCTTAAGCTTAGCAATATCTACCGTGCCGTTGGTCGGCAACGCCAGGATAATATCCAGCATCATCTGCTGAGCCATTAGACTGTAGGTTTCCCCGGGAATTTGGGTCAGCAAAGTATATAACAGTTCGCCAAGCGTTATATCTTGCTTGGTATTCAGGGCAAGTTCCGAACCAAAGTGCGCGAATTCCGAAGCCTGAGCATAACCAATTAGCGCCTTAAGTGTCTGGCTGTTTTGCCTTTTTTGCCGGTCGTTATGCCCGCGCCCACCTACACGCGTAACGCTTAAGCCCGCGTTGATTGCCGGACGCAACCCTTGCCTAAATATCTCCATATCCAAAATCCACTGCCCGTCGGTTATAGACATTAGGTTGGTCGGTAAATAGGCTGTAATGTCACCACCGTAAGCCAAAGCCAGCGGAATAGCTGTTAGGCATTTTTTATTTTTCTTGAGCCTACCGGCACGTTCAAGCAAAGACGAATGCGCGTGGAACATATCGCCCGGGTAAGAATCACGACCCGGGGTTGTACCGGATATTAAAGCAATTTCGCGGTAAATTTGGGCGTGGGCGGTTAGATCGTCGTAGACCACGATCGTATCAACGCCCGCCACCTGCCATAAATATTCGGCCAATGCACAGCCAACATACGGCGCTAAATAACTCACCGCCAAAGATTCAAAGACAGTAGAAACGACTACAATCGCCTTATCCAGAGCGTCGTTTTCTTCTAGCCGAGTCAATAATATGTCGATATCGCTACGTTTTTTAGCAATCAACACATAGACAACAATCTGATCGGTGGTGCGTTGGTTGATGGCAATTTGAGTAGCAAGTGTAGATTTGCCTGACTTACTGTCGCCGAGCAACGCCAAACGCTGACCGCGGACAATCGGGAACAAAGTATCAAGCATTGTTACGCCTGTTTCTAGCTGATCGTTTAGAAGTTCGCGTTCATAAATTGGCGGCGCTTCGTTAAATATCGGCCAAGAGGCATCACCGGCAATAGCGCCTTTGCCATCCAAAGGATCGCCGGTGACCGATATGACTCTGCCTACAAAATCTTTGCCGACACTAGTAACAAGCTTTTCCATATGCAACACCACTACCATCCCAACCCGCAGCCCGCCGGCACCAAGGTGCAAGATTACGACTTTGTCTTCTAAAATATGCTGAACAAAACCCTTGCTGCCGTCTTCAAAAATAACTAGCGCATGGACATTAACAGGCTGAAGCCCACGCGCTTCTACTAAAAAGCTGTTTATTGCCACCACTTCGCCGACTGGTTGACCGGATTCTACAAAGCGCTGAAAATGCTGTTTTGCCTCTGAACCCATTTCAATTCTCCCCGCTATAGCAAAAAACTACCTGGTGAGTGCCAGCTGCTGGTTCTTGTGAGGAAGTGTAACCATAGTTATATTGACGAACAAAACCGGCGGCTGGTGCCGCCAGGGGATTTTGCAGTAATGAGGAGAGTTGGGATGAGTTCAGTGTATTCATGCGGCGGCAGCCTTCCTTGCTGAATCAGTTCCACGGCTAGCTGCGCTTGCAATTAATTTAACCAAGTAGGGTTCTTGCTGTTTTAAGTTAGCGCGCATACTCATATCAAAGAATTTATTGGGTGTACGCAAAACACAACCCGCAGCAATAGAAGGCTGCAAACCAACCTGCAGAAGTGCTTGGGCATGAATATTTTGCCTAAACCACGTCAAAATTCTTTCTACGCTTTTGGGCGAAGGCTCGACCGCAAAACTTATGTGCAGCAGCGGCGCCCGCCCTAATATCACATTGAGATAAGCGGTTAGCTGCCTGCGGTCGTTTTCGTCTAGCAAGTTACATTTATTATCACTTGCTAGCAGGTCCAACGAACGACTCAGTCGCGGCGGCTGCACAGGCGTGCCACTGACTCGAACCTTGGAACTTACAAAAAAATCGTTCAAATTATTGAGTTCGCGCAAAATGCGAGCAACATCGATCTGACTAATTACAGATGCGGGTAGTTTAAGTTCCACGCTTAACGTCCTCGATTATGGCGCTTTTGTTGGATTCCAGTTCGGCAAGGATATACTCCAGTTGGTCAGATACGTCTATTTGGTTGCCGATTGCCCGCAGTACATAGTGGTTAATAATGCCGGCCATTTCTTCTTCGAACCTAGCAATAATCCGGACCTTTTGATTTTCGGCCTGTGTTTGCATTTGCCGCTCCATAAATTCCCGCTGTTGGTCGATGGTGGTTATGGTCTTTTCGATAGAACCAAGCGCTATTTGCTTAGCATCTGTGATTGATTGTTCGTATTTTTTAAATTCATCTTGCAGTGTGCGGGTAATTTCTGAGCGCATATACTCGTTAAGTTGGCTGGTAGTTTGGCGAAGATCCTGTTGTAAGAACATAGCGTTTTCGCCAATAATTTTTTCAAAGTGCAGGCGACCGCGGTTGCGAAGCTCTTCACGGAATTCATCGTTAAATATATGTTCTACATCTTGGTCGGCAGATTTTTCCAGACTCAAGCCGGATTTTGCCTTTGAATGCTTAGCGTTTTTGTTGCCACCGATCTTCCATGCTAACCACATGAAAGCCGCTGTTGCCGCGGTTAACGATCCTATAACTAGTACCAACCCACCCGTATTCATAATCCTCTTATCCTTATAGCTTCAGTAGTAAATATACCGCAAAAAGGCCAATTGCGAAAACCAAAACTGCGACAGAGACTACCTGTATTAAACTTTTTATGATTGAATTGCGACTCAAGGGATTACGCCCAATGGCAATCATGCCGCTTTTTATCCCAATCCACAGCACACCCATTGCAATGATCGCCGTGATGGTAAATACGGCAAACGATGCGTAAATTCTGATAGCAGAGACATTTTTGCCCGCTATTGCCTCGCCTATCCGCTTAAGGGGTTGTGGAATAGCAACATCGCCTTTTGCTAGCGGGTTTTTGCCTGGAACGATGTTCACGGCCACCTGGCCGATAGCGGAACCATCTGCGCCAGTCGTTATTGCACCCGTCTTACCATCGAATGCCTCTAATGCTCGCCCCAAAACAGTCGACTGTTTGTCGGAAGCTTTAGCGCCGATTCCATTGGTAGAAGATAACGATATGTAGTCACCGGGGCTAATGTTGCCAGCCTGGGCGCTTACAAGTACCGGATATACCCCTGTAGACGCCACAAAAACCTGCTCGCCGGTTTGGCGGATTGTGGCAGGAGCTTTGTTGGGGTCAATAACTACTCCGTATATTTCTTCTAACTGATCGGCAGATGCCGGAGTAACGGTGTCGGAACCACTTTTATCCAGCGCGACTACTATTCCTGGCTGCAACGTGCCGTGTGATTTAAAGCCGCGAACTATGGTGTCGGCGTTAGCTACCGAACCAAGGCCGATAACCGTGGAGACAATCAGTAAAAGTAAACCTAGCCGCCGCTTCATATATAAGCTTTAGTATAACGCAAAAATAGTTATTTATAAGTTAATTACAAAATTTTTGTAGGAGTGATACTGTTCGTTTGATATCTTTAGCGCTAGTGTTTCTACCAAAACTGAATCTCAGGCTTGATCTTGCTTGCTCGTCGCTCATGCCAATTGCTTTAAGCACATGCGACGGTTCGTTAGAACTTGCACTACATGCGCTGCCCACAGCCACCATTACGCCAGCTTCGTCCAGCTGCATCATCAACCGCTCATTATCCTGCCCCCCAAACGAAATATGCAGCAAATGTGGGGAAAAATGTTTTGTAGATCCGTTAATAATGCTTTTTGGGAGATTTTTTTCTAACAGATCAATAAATAGGTTGCGCAGTTTTCTTAGCCTTTCAGCCTCTGTGGCTTTGCTTTTTTGAGCTATATCAAGCGCTTTAGCTAGTCCGACCGCCCCTGCTACATTCTGTGTACCACTGCGCAAAGATTGTTCCTGGCCGCCGCCCAAGATAAGCGGTTGCAGCACAATGCCGGCTTTTACATAAAGCGCGCCGGTCTGCTTCGGGCCGTATATTTTACCGCCATTTAAGCTAAGTAAATCTACGCCAAGACGGCTGATGTGCAAATCAAAAAAATTAGCTGCCTGCGCTGCATCTGTGTGCAAGTAGAGCGGCGTCGCATTTGCTCGCCTCTTGCGGTCGCTTTTTATTTTGCCAAGGATATTAGAAATTTCTCTTATAGGCTGAACGGAACCAAGTTCGTTATTAACTTGCATTACACTTACCATGACAGTGGACGGCGTAATCATACTTTCTAATTTTTTTAGATCTACAATACCCCGAGCATCTACCGGAATTTGTTTGTGCTTAAATAATTTTGCCGGAGCCAAAACCGAATCATGCTCCACGGCGCTTACCAATAATTCCCCGTCTGGATAAGCTCGCATTACACCTTGAATAGCTAGGTTGTTAGCTTCTGTTCCGCCTGCTGTGAAAGTTATTTCTGAAGGTCTTGAGCCTAACCAACTAGCGATCACTCCATGAGCCTCTTCTAGCGACCGCTTGGCAGCCCGGCCGTCTAAATAGGTTGCGGACGGGTTATAAAACTGCTCGCTAAAATAGGGTTTCATGGCAGCCACAACGCGCTTGTTCATCGGGGTTGCTGCAGCGTAGTCCATATATATTTTCTTCATATTATGACTATAGTTTAAACAGATTAAGTGCATTTTTTGTGGTGGCTTTGGCCAGTTCTTCGTAAGATTCCTCTCGCAGTTCCGCTAAGAATCGGGCCGTGTTGGCTACGTGTTTTGGTTCGCAAACCTTGCCGCGGAACGGTTTGGGAGTCAAAAACGGCGCATCGGTTTCTAAAACTAATTTATCAAGCGGCACTTTTTTGGCCGCCGCAAGCTGGCGCTCATCATGAGTAAATGTCATTATTCCGTTCAGTCCAACATATAAATTACGGCCTAAAATTTGATCCAATTGCGATTGATGTGCGCTAAAACTATGGACCACTCCCCGCAAGTTTGAATAAGAATCAAAAATCCGCCAAAAATCCCGCCAGACTTCCCCTGTGTTTTCTTTGTTGTCACGTACATGAAAAATAAGCGGTAAGTTTGCCTTAATACCAACCTCTATCTGAGTTTTTAAAACGTCCAGCTGCGCTTGTTTGCTGCTATTTTGATAGTAATAATCAAGGCCGATCTCGCCGATTGCCACAACTTTATCCTGTGCAGCTAAATCCTTTAGCATCTCTGCGGAAGAATCGTCAAAATCATCTGCTTCGTGGGGATGGATGCCAACACTCGCCCAAATATTGTCATGAACAAAAGCAAATTTCACAGCTATAGCACTGTCTTTTAGAGTTGTTCCGACACAGATCATCTTGTTTACTCCAGCGTTGTGCGCGCTTTGAATAACCTCGTTCTTGTCCAAACCGTAATCATCAAAATGAATATGGCAGTGCGTATCAAAAAGTTCAGCGGCAATCTGGGTCATACTATTATTTTTTTGGTTGATCGTGCTTTGGGAACAGAGATTCTGGCAAGGGTTTTAGTATGCCGCTGGCAAAAACACTTTGGATTTTTTCTGCGGTCGTGGGCATAAACGGCGCCAGAAGTTCAGCGATTTCCAGCAAACTAGCGGTTAGATACGCGAGTACTTCGCGCAGATGGTCTGGGTCGTTACTGGCAGCAATTTCCCATGGCTTAGTCTCTTCTATGTATTGGTTTAATCCTTTGACTTGTTCCCAAATATCACTTAGCGCCCGGTCAAAATGGAAGTCTTCCATAGCTTGTTCGTAGCCGGCAATATCATGATCGGGATCTGGAATATCGCCAATCAATCCATTCTGATACTTGGCGATCATAGCGCTGGTGCGGCTTACGGCGTTGCCTAGTTGGTCGGCTAGCTCATTATTGTACGCGGCTTCCAGCTTGTCCCAGGTAAAGTCCCCGTCTCCGTAAGATGGAACGTGGCGCAGGAAGAAATAACGAAAGGCATCGGCGCCGTACTTTTCTACCACTTCATTCGGCGCCACAGTATTGCCCAAGCTCTTGCTCATTTTTGAATTATCTACGGTAACGTATCCGTGTACATAAAGATTCTTTGGCAGATCGAGCCCAAGTGCCAGTAAAATTCCCGGCCAGATAGCGGCATGAAAACGCAGGATTCCTTTGCCGATTACCTGCACGTCAGCTGGCCAGAACTTTTTAAAATTATCACTTTCCGGATATCCAAGCACTGTGATGTAGTTCATTAAAGCCTCGAACCAAACATACATAACCTGATCGGAGTCGCCTGGAATCGGTACTCCCCAAGAAATTTTATCTTTTGGCCGACTAATGCTGATGTCGTCCAGGCCGTCGTTAATCACGGACATAATTTCGTTTTTGCGGGTCCCTGGTACAATGCGCAAGGTTTCGCTTTCTATCGCCTCTTTAATCTTTGGAGCAAAGGCGCTAAGTTTAAAAAAATAATTTTCTTCTTTTAACTCTTCGTAGGGACGTTTATGATCTGGGCATACACCCTTGTTAGCTCTAACGACCTGCTCGGGAAAATATTCTTCGTCCCCGGTGCAATACCAGCCGGTGTATGTGCCTTTGTATATGTGTTCGCCTAGGTTTTTCCAGATTTTTTGGGCGCGCTGTTCATGGCCGGAGTCCGTAGTTCTGATAAAAAAGTCATTACTAATATTTAGACTTTCGGACAAATCGCGAAACCGCTGACTGATTTGGTCGGCGTATTCTTTTGGGGTCATTTTATTTTCTACAGCTTTTTCGGCAATCTTGCCACCGTGCTCGTCGGTACCGGTAGAAAACAAAACTTGCATATCATGGGCGCGAGCGTAGCGCGCGATAACATCGGCCATTACTAGCTCCATACCAAATCCAACATGCGGCGGACTATTTACATACGGAATAGAAGTTGTCACATAAAAATTACTCATTACACATATTGTACCCTGTTTTTGGCTCTTTATCAGCCCCAAAGTTAATAATCACCATAGCAATTTGATACATAAAAAAGACATATGCCAAGATTATGTATATTATGTACTGCGTGGAAAAGATTAGAAGAGTGTTTGTTGGGTTTTAAGGACCCCCGTTGTCGTCGTGTCTTTTGATCCTTCTAGAATAATGTCCAGTTTGCCGGCTAGGCGTTCAACGAACACCCCCTGTCCTTTATGCATTTTTGGAATTGCATTATTTATGTTTACCCACTCCGCCCGGTCCACTTCTGGGATTTCTATTTTTTTACCGCTTTTGGGTGGCCAGTCTATTTGAATTTTATTGCTCGTAATTTTACTGGCGTCCAAGTCCCCTTTGATCGCCCAAACATGTATAACTTTGCCGCTATTCAGCTTGGTTTCGCCAAGCTCCTGATACTCGCCGGCGGGTGCGGCAAAACCCAGTTCTTCTTGGAACTCACGCTTTGCAGCGTTCAGATAGTCTTCGCCCTGTTCGCTCTCTCCTTTTGGCAATGACCAAGCACCCAAATCCTTTTTAGCCCAAAAAGGACCACCAGGATGAACTAGTAAAACTTCGACTTCATCACCTGCTTTCTTATAAAGCAAAATCCCGCAACTTATTAATGCCATTCCAGTCTATCCTTTATGGTCTATAAAATCTTGGCAAAGTTTTTCAAAAACTGCGTTCGTCCAACCAAAGCCGACTTGCGACGGATAAACGCCTTTTGCGGGCGGTTTATCCGGGGCCACTACGTTATACTTTTCCAAAAATACACCGTGCTCATTAAACCAGTCCAGGTTGCATTTAAGCCATTTGTGGGCAATTCGGCGGGCATCGTCATGGTAGCCATAACGCTGCAAGCCCTTGACAGCAATGAACTGCAAAGGAGCCCAACCGTTCGGATGCGCCCACTGTGCGGGAATCGGACTTGGTGTTAGCTGGCTTAACGCTGTAGAGTTTGTCGTGACGAGCCCTCCCTTTTCTTCGAATCTTCGCAGCGAACTCACTAGCTGGGCGGCTTGTTTTTCGGTAACCATTCCTGCCCACATCGGAAAGTATGCGGCCAAAGAATCCACGCTGCCTCGCTGTTTTTTGGCGTAATTGTAGTCGTAATACAGGCCTTTAAAATCACTCCACATCAGCTTATTCATCGTAACTTGACGCCAGCGTGCGGCTTCTTCCCACTCGGCGGCTTCTTCTTTTTTACCAAGCAGTAAAGCGACCTGCGCAAAATCCATTTCGTACTTAAACAACAACGCATTTAAATCCACCGGTAAGTAGTTTAGGCATTTGCGGTTAAAACGAGTCGTGTGATCCCAGCCGCTTTCGGCCTCTGCTAGATCGTTCAAGTGATTAATATCGTAATAACGACTTAAACCTTCGTAAACTTGGCGAACATTTGGTTTGCGAGTCCCCATCCAGACGCGCTGATATTCGTCTTTAGCAATGTCTATGTGCTCGTTCAACCACTTCTTGTCCATATCATAAGCCTTGTAGACATCTAGGATAAAAGTAGTTAATAGCGGTGGCTGCGACCGTCCGGTTAAATACGTGCGTGAGGCGTTAGGAATAATTTTGAACCGCGCATAAAGACTTAGTAGATTTTCCAAGATGCCAACAACTAACTCTTTTTGTCTTTTGTCTTTGAGCATTCCCTGGACCATAAAATAACTATCCCAATAATAGAGTTCGTTAAAGTCAAATTCGTGGCCTTCTTCGTGAGCAGGTACCAAATATGGGTGCGGCAAACCCAGCAAACTGTCATCGTCCTTGGGGTGATTGCGAGTCAACTTAGCCCAATAACCATCTATATAATTACGGGCAGTTTGCACATCATGAGCAGTCAAAATATCATGCCGGCCCTTTAATAGAATTTTGTCTTTTAAGTCTTTGACTTTTGCGATAACCATAAGCTCCAGCCTATGCTACAAAGCAGGGACCAGTCAATAGATCAAACGATCTAAATTGAACTATTTATTCTATAAGCCGCCCAAACACCTGCAATACTGCCGATAAATCCGCCCATAATACTAGCTAGCGAAAACGCACTCTGACCAAGTAGAACGGGCAGATAAGAACCTATTGCTCCGCCTACGAATATCATTAAATACATTAGGCTTTTGTTCATTGGTTTAATTGTATCAAAAGTTGAGAGAGGGAGAAGATAAAGATTAGTAACGGTTTTATGCTTAAAAAGCCTCCCGAGCGATATTATCGCTAGGGTGAGCTATAAAAGCGCTAATTCCCGCAAAGGCTGGCGGTAATCCCGACGGGGCGGCTGGGGGGATCTCCCCCAGCCGCACTTACTAATGTAGCCCGCGGATCTCGCAGACCGCACAGCCCTCCTTGGAAAGATTATCGTCATACACCCGGGAAGAACTCCTCGTAGCTCGACATGCTGTACAAATGCCGTAGCAGTTCCTCTCTGGCCTCGCGCTCAAGCCCAAGATCGTATATCACTTTTCGCATGCTACGCAGAAACATTCTGTGCTCCGACTCAGAAGTACAGAAGCCGACATAGGCGCCAGCAAGACCGAGTACGCCATCAGTGTCGCCTGTCTTTAGACAACGCCTCAATTGCCGCTTCAAGTCCACCTCGGTGCTTACTTCGAGTACCAACGAGCTCACAGCTACATTCTCCTTTGATGATAGATGGGCACTGACGCCAGGAATTTTACTTCTGGGACTGCCTTCTTTGCTGCTTTTCTTCTCCCTAATTGTTAACTCTTGCTGCCTGATTAGCCACAGGTCGCAAGAGACGAAAATGGTCGGGACGTTTACCAAGGGTTCCCCATACAGCGATATGCTTTCGCCATACAGGACACCTTCGCAACCGCCCCGCCGCTAAACTTTTTTAGTAAAAGTCTACTGGCCGGGTGGCAAAGAAAAAGGACCGCAGTTTGATTTGCAGTCCTTTTGTAAGTTTTCTTGGTTTAATTCTGGTTTAAAACGTATTTACAAACAACTGCAACTAGCTCACTTGAGTGAGCATAATTGGGCAGATTGTAATACGCTTTGCGACCATAGTTAATTTTATACTCTTTGTCCTCCCTAAAATCAATACTTTTTTTGCTGTAAAAAACGTATGCTATGCTAAGCATAAATGATATCGATTTTTCAAGCGATAATATTAGGGCTCCTGCAAGGGGTGAGCGAACTATTCCCTATTTCTAGCTTGGGCCACAGCGTTATTTTCCCCAAGCTTGTTGGCTGGAACATCCAGCAAAACGACTCCAACTTTTTAACTTTCTTAGTTGCCACCCACCTGGCTACCGCCATCGTTTTGTTTTTGTTCTTTTGGAAAGACTGGCTAAAGATCATTCAGGGTCTGGTTAGATCTGCAGTTTCTCGCCGTATTAAAGCAGATGACACCTACGCCAAACTAGGCTGGTTACTTGTTGTTGGTTCTATTCCAGCTGGAATTATTGGGCTAGGACTAGAACATAAACTACGAACGCTATTTTCATCGGCTCAGGGCGCGGCCATATTTTTGTTTATCAATGGATTTATTCTACTGGGCGCAGAGGCCCTACGACGCAATAATAGCCGGGGCAAGCTAGATGCTGCTAGTAGCGACAAAGAAATTTCAAAACTCGGGTGGCGCAAAGCTGCGCTAGTTGGCACCGCCCAAGCCGCCGCATTAATTCCAGGAATATCGCGCTCCGGTTCTTCTATGGCTGGTGGTTTGCTAGCGGGACTTAATAACGAAAACGCCGCCCGATTCAGCTTTTTGCTGGCTACACCAATCATTGGCGCGGCAGCACTGCTTAAACTGCCGGGGTTATTTAAGCCAGAAGCAGCAGATTTGCGCACAGCAGCGTTAGTTGGCGCATTGTGTGCAGCCGTTACCGCGTATTTATCAATCCGCTTTTTGCTTAAATTCTTCCAGACCAACACTCTAAAGCCTTTCGCAATTTACTGCCTAAGCGCCGGTTTTGTGCTGTCTGTTTATTTTTGGATTCATTAAAATTTAGGTTTTAAAAAGAAAGAAGCCCCCGGAGGTAGCGAGCTGTTATAGCTCTAGCTTCTTTCCGGGGGCGATCCCCTATTGTGGTTGGGCATTGGTGGCGGGCGACCTAGAAGTCCTCGGGGAGGAGGTGGTCGCAGCTGAGCGCTGAGATGAGGAGCCCGACGTCCCTACCCATGTTCGCCCGATCGAGCGCGACGAGCTCCTCGGTGCCGGCGTCGAGGATGTCGTCGAAGCGCTGGATGGATTCCTCGTCGAATATCCCGGTGAGCGTCCACTCGCAGTTGGGGCAGCGGAGGCTAACCTCCCAGCTGGTGGGACCGGCCTCGTCCCAGTCGACGGGATACACGAGCTCAGAGTGACACTCGGGGCAGACGTGCAGGTCTGCCGCCGTTGTCGGGGTGTCCTCGATGATCTCGATGATCTTCCCGGACGGCAGGGTCACCTTGCGGGTGTAGCGCTGGTCGCTGTTGCGGCGAGGATATTCCATCGCGTTTTCACCACTTTTCTAGTTGGGGATGTGCTCGCACTCGTTAGGAGTGCGACCTTAGAACACTAAAGCATTCTTGATTCTAACTTTACCATATGCTTTCCCATAAGTCAAGAGTAAAATCTTACATAACTATCTGTTGCAAAAGCTAAAGAAATCAAAAAAACACCAAAACAAATTGGTGTTTTTTTGGTGGAGCTGGCGGATACTTCCCCCGCGTCCGTCGGTTAACTTCCTTAATGACTACAGGCTTAGTCTGTTTAAAAATCTTTGGTAACCATGCTGTTAAACAAACAAAAAGCGTGATTTCCGCAACCCTAAAATCTTAGAGCCCAAGAGCGGATAAACTCCTAGACCTGCAACCAGATAATATGGCGCTACTTCGACTCATCTGGTGTCGATCGAGCAGCGGCAACCTATATAACTTAAGCCGCTGTTGGTGCAAAGCTACATGCCGCAAACAAGTTCGCAGCAGCAGCGTTTACACGCTGAGATAGAGTTTTTGCAACTATCTTTTTGATCCGGCTAACGTGCAGATCAACCCGGCCTGCCATGCAAAGTTGTTAAAGTCCAACGTCGAGCTTAAAATTCAGCCCCCGGAAACCCTGCATTTTCTTGCAGCCACTTCCGGCGGATGAACCATTGTAATTATCAAACTAAGTATATTATACCATAAGACCAAGCTAACCCTCTTTTTTTGTGTGAGGCCTGGCCTCGCACATCACAGCCTACGTGCTTTGATTAATCTGGCAACTTCTGGTAATTTGCTGTTATAAAAATCTTTGTCTGCTTGGTGCGTTAAAAATTCTGTTACTTTATCCGGACTCACCCACCGGGCTTCGGGGTTGTCTGGATCTTGGGGTTCTAATTTTTCCTGGTCAGTCGTAAAAAGAAATAGCGTAATTATTTTTTTAATAGTTTTGTTTTCACCTTTGCCGCCCTTGCCGATTTTATAACGTTCGTAGGTGCCAAGCTTTTTTATAAGAATTACCTGCTCAATCCCTGTTTCTTCCAGAATTTCGCGTTTAGCTGCGGTTAGCTCATCTTCACCAACCTCTAAGCGACCTTTTGGCAGCGACCAACTTACTCCGTCTTGATTAGTAACGGCAATCAGTCCTTTTGGGCTAACAATTATACCCCCGGCACTTGCACTTATTTCCATACCTAAATTATATCAGTCGACCCGTGCGCCTTATAAAGGCTATACCAATCACTAACCGATAAGTTTTGTGCTCGATCGTCCGGGCTAATTCCGGCTTTGCCCAGCAGCTGCTCGGCCTGAGATTTATCTATTCCAAGGCCGGCGCTTAGCGAACTGCGCAGCTTTTTGCGCGGAGAGCTAAAACCCGCTTTGACTAGCCGCATATATATAGCTACATCAATATCATCGAACAATGGTTGGAGTCTTTGGCTTAGAACGATAATTTGAGAATCAACTTTTGGCGGTGGGCTAAATAGTTTTGCCAGTACTAGTTTATCTAGCCTAACTTCGTAATGAAGCTGAACGGCCACGCTTAATATGCTCATCTGATCCGCGCCTGCAGCGATCCGCTGGGCGACTTCCTTTTGGACCAAGAGCGCAATTATTGCTGGCTGATTATGGGCGTCCGCAAACATGCGCAGAATTTTACCCGTTAGGTAATATGGAATGTTGGCTACGACTTTATAGCCGGCAGGAAGCTCGGACAAGTTGAATTCTAGTATGTTGCCGGAAGTAACTTTTAAATTATCCGCACCGATAATGTGCGGCAATATGCTGCCTAATTCTTCATCCAGCTCAATTGCTATTACTTGTTTGGCGGCCCTAACAAGAAACTTTGTGAGCGAACCAAGGCCGGGACCAATCTCTAAAACCGTGTCTTGGTTATTAAGTTCAACAGCGCTACACATCGCCTGTAAACTAGCTGGATCATTCAACCAATGCTGCCCTAAAGATTTTTTTGCTATGGCCATAGAGTTTACCAGTAGTGGTGCGAGAGCCAAAAATTATACGATCCACCCCAACCACCATACCTACTTGAATAGCCGCTAAAGAACTTAAGCTGACAAACTGGATTGCCTTGCCAGCCAGGGCAAGCGGCCGCTAACTTAGACCCCGGGCAAGCCTGCCCCAGCCCGGCACACCCGCTACCGTTCAGCGAGCCCACATTCCAGTTGGATTCGTGACTAATCACAAAGTTTACATAACCATAGTCACTGGCCGAAATTCCGGCTTCTGCCATCCATGACGATTTATCACCGTTAACCAGCACTCGTGTGCCGCGAACAATGATATTGGGCACAGGTTCTTGAACGACCACATTTTGGATAATCGAACGACCTATTTCTTTGCCCGATGGATCTTTTTGCACTTGGTAAGTTACGACTCTTTTCCCAGGTGCTCCGGTCTGGCGGGTAGCGGTGGCGCCCAAGCTCAGATTAGCGTCTTGTACGGTTTGGGTTGGTGGGGGCACTGACTCTTCGGTCATGGCAATTTGCATACCAGCACGAACAACAAATATTTGCATGCTGGGTATTACAGGTGTGTCTGGCAAGGGGTGAACTTGATCTTGACTGTCGATTTTTACGTTCTTTTCTTTAAGCAGATCAGCCACGGTTTTGGCTTGAGTACGCAGCGTTACGGGCGTGCCATAAAGATTAAAGAATATTGGTTTAGAACGCGCAATATCCACTTTTTCGCCAACAATATTATCGCGCAAAGACCCTTGAGCAAACGAGGCTGTGTCTTCTGGATACACCTTTAACCCGGCATCTTGGGCAACAACTCTTGGGCTTTTTTGAGCTGTTACGGCAACCTGTTTATTGCCGCCCTCGTCCACAATAGTTACAGGCCTAGCGCGGTAAATATTTACCCTAAAGTTATCTTCTACAATCTGGCTATCGCGCGAGGGCTCGACAACATCCTGCGGAATAAGATGCATGTTTAGTTTATTGATAAGTTCGCCGACCGTTTTGGCTTTGGTGTCCAGCGTTTGCTTTTTACCCTTATCGTACAAAAAAACTACATGGGAAGAATTCGCCTGATAAGTTTGCCCGCCGTTAGCCGAAACAACTCCGGCAACAATAACCAACCCAAGCAACGCGCCAAAAACCGGCAACAAGTAAGGCCGTTTTTTTATATGTCGTGCGCCGTGACCTTTTATAAGGTGGTAGCCGCTAAAGATACTGGTATTTTTCAAACTCATTTAACAGTTCTAATTATACCATTTTTATAGTTTTTCTAAGGGGGCGAAGCCTATATCCAACTTTTTAGTTCCTTTGCCCTTAAAATAAATTGTGGCGATATCTCCGCTTAGTTCCAATATTGTACCTATACCAAAAATATTGTGTTTTACTCCGTCACCTTCGGCTAGTTCCGGGATGTAGCGTGGCTCATTGCTAGCGAATTTGGGCGTGGTAGCCGACGACAAACCGTAAGCTGGTGATCCCGCCATACTGGCTTCTGGCCCGATGTCGGCCAAAAAACGGCTGGGCGGATTGGCCAAGCGGCCGCCATAGAGCATTCGTTGTACGGCGTGCAGTAAATATAGCTCTTCCCGGGCACGAGTCATGCCAACATACATTAAACGGCGCTCTTCTTCCATCTCTGCGGCGTCGTACAGGGCGCGGCTGTGTGGGAATACCGTCTCTTCCAGCCCAGTAATGAATACGACGGGGAATTCTAGGCCTTTGGCGGCATGCAATGTCATTAAGGTTACAGAATTGGCATTTAGATCTGCTTTGTCTAAGTCGCTAATTAACGAAACTTCTTCTAAGAATCCAGATAGGCCTAAATCCTGATATTGCCCGGCAACACTCAAAAGTTCGCGGACGTTTTCTACGCGGGCTTCGCCCTGGACCGATCCGTCTTGCAGATACTTTTGATAGTCCAGGCGGCGAATTAATGTGTCGATCAGTGCCGCGGGAGTTAGGTCTTCCATCTGTTCATGGAAAGTATTTACAATATCGGCAATTTGGGCCAGTCCCGTGCGAGCTTTGGGAGTTATGTCGCCGCAAGCGCCGACTTTGCCCAGCGCTTCGTTCAAACTATATCCGTTAGCTTCGCGCCACGAATTAAAAACTTGAACCGAGCGCGTCCCCACCCCGCGAGTTGGTACATTAACAATTCGCTCAAAACTGGCGTAATCTTCTGGCTGGTAAATTAAACGCAAGTACGCCACCAAATCCTTGACTTCTTTGCGATCGTAAAAGCGCACTCCGCCGACAATACGGTACGGAATAGCGTAGTTAATTAGAACCTCTTCGATTGCACGGCTTTGGGCGTTAGTGCGGTACAAAATCGCAAAATCTTTGTAGGCGCGGGCGCCGATGTCGACATGGCTTTGCAGGTGCCGGGCGATTGTCTCGGCCTCTGATCGTTCGCTGGCAGCGGACACAACTTGCACGAGCGAACCATCCGCGCTGGCCGTCCATAATTTTTTGTCACTGCGTTTTTCGTTGCGAGTTATAACGTTATGCGCAGCACGAAGAATATTTTTTGTGCTGCGATAATTTTGTTCTAGTTTAATAGTTTGGCAATCCGGATAATCTTTCTCAAAGTTCAAGATATTGCGAAAATCCGCTCCGCGCCAGCTGTAAATGCTCTGCCAATCGTCGCCTACTACGGCGATATTGCGCTGGTTGTTGGTAAGTAATTTGACCAGAGCGTACTGCGCGGCGTTAGTGTCTTGGTATTCATCAATCATTACATACTTAAATTGGTCCTGCCATTTCTGTCTGATTTCTTTTTGGCCCTTTAGTAGATCAACCATACGGCTAATTAGGTCGTCAAAATCCAGCGCCGAACATTCGCGCAAACTGGCTTCGTAGATTGGGTAAACCTTGGCAACAGCGTTAGCAGCTGGGCTGTTTGCCGTGGAAGCATACTCACTAGGACTAACCATAGCGTTTTTTGCACTGCTAATTAAACTCCCGATCATGCGCGGCGGGAAAGTCTTTTCGTTGATCCCGGCTTTTTTGCTGGCCTGTCTTACGGCGGCGGTCCGGTCGCCCTCATCCCAAATCACAAAGTTGTGCGGAATCCCCACCGCTTGGCCATCTTGCCTAAGCAGTCGCACGCAAATGGAGTGAAAGGTGCCCATAAACGGCATAAATCCACGGCTGGCGGCGCTATGGCCGGTTAGTTTAGCAACGCGTTCGCGCATTTCTCCAGCAGCTTTGTTGGTAAAAGTTACGGCCAAAATATTGTAAGGCGTAGCTTTTTTTGTAGCCAGCAAATAAGCGATGCGGTGAGTTAGAGTTTTGGTTTTGCCGCTACCAGCGCCCGCCAATATCAATAGCGGTCCTTCCGTTGTCTGCACAGCGCGTTTTTGTTCGGGATTTAACCCTTCAAATAACGCTGTATATTGGTTTGCACCCTCTAAATCCATCATCTAATTGTAGCAAAGTAGACTATGAAACACAGAGTCGGGGCGGTGGTTGAGTTTATTGAGCGGTTTCTTTGACCGTGCCAAGAAGCTGTTTAACCTGGGCACCGTTGGTCATTGCCAGGTCCATGACACGCAGCACGGTTAAATCGCTGGCTTTTAGGTTTTTGGTGTAAAGATCGCCTGTTATGTCTTTGGCGGATTCTTTGTATTTAGGCTGCATGATTGTAGTGGCGTCTACTTTGACAGCGGTGTCTAGCGGACCTTTGTCGCAAGCTACTGTACTTGGAGTGTCTACGCCGGCGGTCGTATTAAAGTGCAAGCTTTCTTTGTAGAATTTACCGTCGTTTGTACCAACACACCATTTTAGATAATCGTAGTAATGAGCGTCGGGATGCGTGAATAGGTATTTGGATGAGCTAATGGCAATTTGAACGTCTTTGCTGGTAGCAAAATTTATGACATAGGCATAAGTGCCGTCTGATTTGCCTTTGGTGCTGCGCTGGCTAAACCCAGGATCTGCCGTTGTAGTCGGTGCCCCCCAAGCGGTTGGGTAGGCAAACGACAAAGTCGTGTCTGGCACAGAGTATTTAGTAAATCCTTGAGGTAGGGCGGAAGCTGCGGGAGTAGCAGCTTTAGCTACCGGCGCTGGAGCTGGCGCAGGTTCGGCAACAGTGGAAGTTTTTTGCTTGTTAAAAATATGGAAGGGTAGCTTCATGTTGGATTTTACAATTCCAGCATCGATTGCCAGATAGCCACCGATTACCACGAGAAGTAAAAGTATCAAAACCCAACTTATTACTTTTGGCCAACGGCGATATGGCCCGGCACCATGCGGTATATGCAACGGCGAAGGCTCTACCCAATCTTCGGCTCTTACGGTAGGGTGGTGAGTATTGGAACCCATATCGCTATCTGATTTGTGCCCACCAAACAGGGAATGGTCAGAGTCGGACATTTTAGGAGTGTTAAAAGTGTGACTTGGCTTGGGGGATTCTGGCTCGTCTTCTGATTTATCGGCAAACAATGGAGTATTGTGTCCAGCAGGCTTATTGTTATACAAACCATCATCGTCACTGCCAGGCATCTCTATTTTGTACGGTGGCTCTGGTTCTTTGTGGTCACTATGATCACCGAAGGTTTTGTGCTCAGACATATGGTCATCGTGATCTTCATGATCCGAATGCTCTTTATTGCCAAAGTTACTGTGCTCGCCAAAGGCGCTTTCTTCTAGGCCGAGCGGGAATTTGCCAAAAGTGTGATGAGTTTCGATTTTTTCCTCGTTATCCTCATCACCTTTAACTTCTATTTTTGGCCCATCGCCGTGGTGACTCTTAAAAGCCTCTCTAACCATTGGGTCGGCCATGGTTGGGTGGTGACCTACGATTACCGGCCGGCTGCTGGCACTTGGCTCGCTTTTATGAGGTTTGCTCACATCGAATACTTTTATGTCGTCGTCTCTTGGCATTACTATTCTTCTCCTTTGTTTCTTTGCCATTTGCGGGCAGCACTTACAATACTTTCAAAACTAAGATAATTAAGACTGGCGTGACCAACCAAAAACCCGTCTACGCCGGGGACATCCAACATACCACTAACTACTTCTTCTTCAACGTCGCCGCCGTAAAGAACGCGTAGGTATTTTGCGGCTTTTGGACCGAATACGTCACGGACGTAACTTCTTATATAATCAACGGCGCTTGTTACTTGGTCTGGGGTGGCTACTTCGCCGCTACCGATTGCCCAGACTGGCTCGTAGGCAATAACTGCCGACTGAACTTCTCGGGCAGTTAAATTGCTAAGGCCACTCATGATTTGATCATGCAACACCCTTTTGGTTTCGCCTTGTTGCCTTTCGTGCTTTGTTTCGCCTACGCACAAAATTGGGGTGATGCCATTGCGAGTAGCGGCCGCCACTTTGTCGCGGATCATCGGCAAATCTTCGTTAAAAATATGGCGGCGTTCGTTATGGCCAACAATCCCGTAATGCACCAGATCGCGCAGCATAGTAAAGCTAACCTCGCCGGTGAACGCGCCTTCATCCCGGTGATAGGCATTTTGTGACGCCAGCCGGAATTTGCGCCTATCGAGCTGGACGCTTAGTGGTTGCAGGGTTAGCATCGGCGGCGCCAAAACTACTTCTATGTCGGTGTGGATTCTAATGCGCTCTTGCAAACGGTGCAAAAGCAAACTAGCCTGGCTTGCATTCATATGCATTTTCCAGTTTCCGACAATTAAAAGTTTTTGCATTGGCCCACTCGCTTATTGCTTATGTTTTATCTGATTTTATTGTAACTGTAAACACCCGCTCATACCAGCCTATTTATCCTGCAACACATCTACACCAGGCAAGGGGCGTCCGGCCATTAGATCCAAACTAGCCCCACCTCCTGTAGAAACGTGACTAAAGTCGTCAACCAATCCTTCGCCTTCTACATACGCGGCTGTGTCGCCGCCGCCAACAAGTGTAAATGATTTGTTTTTGTGCCGATTACTCGCGCCCATCATGGCACTAACTATAATTTGAGTTCCGTGGGTATACGGAGCAGCCGCCCCGCCGATTCCAGCAACTTCTGTTATGCCCGCTGTTCCATTCCAAACCACCGTGTTAGACATTTTTATTGCGCCCGCCACATATGCTGCGCTAACCGGACCAATATCCAGCATCATCTCATCTGATGCGATTGTATATGCAGCATGTTCTGGCTTTTTAGGGTAGGCTTCTATGTCATCGATTGAGTGGCTTGCTAAGTCTACAATGCGCGTTGGGCCAAGTCCGTCTTTGCGCTTAGAGACTACTACGTCGACGGGAATCATAAAATGAAAGTTACGCTCACGTTCGGCTATCCGCGCCCGTTCCAAAACTTCTAGAGTAATATCCATTGCTTCGGGTTCCACCATGCTGCTGCCCATTTTAAACCCTTCGGCCAGCAAAAAATTATTGGCGATCGCCCCAACCACTGCAACGCAGTCGGCTTTATCAATCAACTGGTTCAAAAAATCAACTTTGTCACTAATTTTTGCACCACCAACAACTGTTACCCACGGGCGCGTTGGATTACTCATAACATCAGTAATAACGTCTACTTCTTTTTCTACAAGCAAGCCTGCGACCGAAGGTAATAAGTGGGCAATAGCGTCGGTGGTAGCATGTTTGCGGTGCACTACACCAAATCCGTCTTGCACGAATACATCAGCCCCTGTGGCATCCACGATAGCTTGGGCAAAGTCTTTGTCGTTAGCTTCCTCCTGCGGGTGGAACCGTACATTTTCTAGTAGTAGCACGCCGCCTGCTCCGAGTTCAGTGGCCGCTTTTTTGGCTTGCTCGCCAATACAATCAGGTGCAAACTGTACTTTTTTATCCAGCAATTCACCTAACCGTACAGCCACGGACTTTAAGCTAAATTCTTTGTCGTTAGCGTCTTTTGGCCGCCCAAGATGAGAGATAATTACAAGTTTAGCCCCAGGCTGATCCAGGATGTATTTAACTGTTGGTAAAGATTTTTTTATACGGTAATCGTCGCTAATTTTACCGTTTTTTTCCGGCTCATTATAATCGGCGCGCAGTAGCACCGTTTTGCCCTGAAGGTCAATATCGCGAATTGTTTTTTTAGTGAACATCCCACCTCGATTTTATTGACTCTATATTAGCACGTTTTATTCGAGTACACGTACTTTAATAGTGTCGGTTGTGCCCACTACTCCTGGATGGCGGCCAGACGCGGTAACAATTACATCGGCGCTTGCTAGCACCTTGTTCTCTTGCAGCCAATTAGTCAATTTAGTGGCGGCCATAGCATCGACTGGTCGAACGTAACTTTTTGCGGCATACACTATCGACAGTTGTTGGGCGACCCGTAGTTCACTGGCGACAGCAATTAGCGGGATATTGGGGCGAAGTGAGGCAATTTGCCTCACTGTAGCGCCTGACTTAGTTTCTGCCACTATTGCGCTGGCTTTGACTTCCTCGGCTAAGCTCAACACAGCCTTACTGATCACACTTTGTACACTGTGGTCTTCATTACCGGGCCAGCTAACCTTGAGCGGAGGGTGACCCTCTGTATACAGCACGACTTTTTTCATAACTTCTACAGCTTCTAACGGGTACTGGCCGCTCGCCGTTTCGTCGCTTAGCATTACGCAATCGGCACCAACTAATACCGCTGTAGCGACATCAGAAACTTCGGCGCGAGTAGGTTCCGGGGTCTCGCTCATACTTGCCAGCATTTGCGTCGCTACAATCGTAGGAGTGGCATGTCGCAGCCCAAGGCCGATAATTTTGCGCTGCACGATGGGTACGCTTTCCGAGGGAGTTTCTACTCCCAGGTCGCCGCGGGCAATCATAACAACGTCGCTTACTTTGACTATTTCTTCCATATTATCTACGGCTGCCTTGGTTTCTATTTTGGCAATAATCCGGGCGGTGCTGTTTAAGCCTTTAAGTAGCTCGCGTAGGTTTCTAATGTCTTGCGCGGTTTGGACAAAACTTAGCGCCACATAGTCAATATCCTCGGTCGATCCATACAGAATATCTGAGCGATCTTTGGCAGTAATAATATCGCCGGCAAAATCGGTATCCGGCAGATTCATACCTTTGCGTTTTATTAGAATCCCAGCATTTTGTGCAATCACGTGCACCACGCCGGCTTGTACACCAGTTACAGTGGTATGCACTTTGCCGTCGTAAATATAAATCCGCTCGCCTTTTTTAACTTTTTTGCTCAAGTCGTACTGAGTTGGGATGTTTCCGCTAACAGCGTAATCTGCCTTATACTCAAAAGCTAACTCCTGGCCTTTAGCAACATTAATAATCCCATCAAAATCGCCTAGTCGGATTTTGGGTCCCTGTAAATCCTGGATAATCGCCACTGGTTTGCCACGCTCCAGACTTGCCCTGCGGATCCAGCCAATCTGCATAGTGCGTTCTTCCTGCGTACCGTGGCTAAAGTTAAGCCGGATTCCATTGGCACCAGCTTTAATTAGGCTAAGTACTGAATCATAACTATGTGTAGACGGACCAATGGTGGCGATAATCTTGGTTCGCTTAAAGTTTTTTAATGGCACATGCGGTGCCGTATGAGTATGCTGCACGGTCAACAATAGTCCTTATACTTAACGCTTACCATAAGAAGTATAGGCCTTAACCCGTAAAATCTAAAGAGGGGTTAACTATAGCGTAAAGTTTGAAAAGCGTAAGCGTTATGATAACTTGAAGGTAAATTTAAAAAGATAGGAAAAATAAAAATGGATCCTCAATCGCCAACACAGCCAGCTCAAAATCCTCCTACACCACCCGAACCAACAGTTTATTCCCCCCAACCGAGTCCTAACCCCACCGTACCCGATAATAGTTTCTTCAATCCGTCACCCACAATGCCAAGTCAACCCACTAATCAATATCAACCCAGGGCCATACCTTCTTCTGCCGCCAGCCCACTAGCAGCAATCCATGAACAGGCTTCTGCTAATGCTGGCGAAAAATCGTTCTTGGCGGCTTTCCTATTATCTCTATTTCTGGGTATGTTAGGCGTCGATAGATTTTATTTAGGCAAGACTGGAACGGGTATTCTAAAACTAATGACCTTTGGTGGTTTTGGTATCTGGGCGGTAATCGACATTGTTATGATACTTAGTAACCACACGAAAGCTAAAGACGGTACTCCGTTGCGGGGATATAACAAGAATCGGAAGGCAGCGCTTGTTATCTTGGTAGTTTGGCTACTTTGTATGGCGTCCTTCGGTGCATATGATATTTTGGTTCTTAAAAAAGCAGTCCACGATATCAGTAATCTAAACGGAGCGACTATTTCCTGTAATGGTGAGGTCTGTACCACTACCAAAAAACAAACAACTCCGTCCGTAACAACTTCTACGCCACTAGGTTCTGCCGCCACCGCGCAGAGTTTTGTGGTTAAGGTTACAAAAGTAGTTCCAAATCCTCAAACAACTGGCGATAAACCAGATGCAGGCATGCAGTACATAGAAATTGATTTCTCGGTTACCAATGCTGGAAGCCAGGAGGGTTTCGTACCGGGTGGCTTCTACTACCAAACTGCGGCCGGCAAAGAGCTTATTACGGCTAATACTTTTGGCGATAGATCACCGAACAAAAATGTTTCTATTACTGGCCGCGAACTGCTTATTGCGGTCTCTCTTAAACCACAGCAGACAGATGACACTCACTCATTGATTTTCCAAATTCCACAGGGCGATAAAGGCAAGTTGATCTGGCATGATAGTACATATGATACCACTAGCCCAAAGCTGGCTATATTTGAGCTTTATTAGAAACAAAAGTAATAGGACGCAAAGTAAGTTAACAAGGAAATAAAAATGCTTTACACAAAAATTAAAAACCATGCTCAGCAATTTTTGAACGGTTACGAACAAAATAATCCGGCAACCTTTGCAGCTGCTCAGCAAGCAGTCGGCGGGCTGCTTATCTTGGATGGTTTCATTGGTATTGATAATCCTTTAGGCGGCGAGAGACGCAGCGGTGTTTTTGGATCGCTGATTGGTATTGTGGTCGGCTTAGTCTTTGTTTTTGGAATAGGTTTAATTGGGAACTTATTCGGCATAAACAAACTAACTTCGGCCACAACAGCTACAGTAGTAAATGTTAGCCAGCCGACAAGTAGTACAAACGGTACAGATAATTCTGGTGGTTCGTGTACGGCAAGGGCTAAATATACAGTAAATGGCAAAGAATATACACAGACAGCATCTAGTGGATCCAGTAGTGCCTGTGCGCTAACGACTGGGCAAACAATTGACATTAACTACGACCCGAACAATCCTGGAGCGTGGGCATATGATCTCAACACCGTTAAGACGGTCCTAAAAATATTCCCTATTGTCGGAGTGTTTGTTGCGGTAACCAGTTTGATTACCTTTGCCATTCGGCTGTTTAGTATAATATTTGGCTGGAAATTACTAAAAAGTGGTCGCGCCCTAGCTAAAACCTTGCCTGCTGGAACCGATTTATCAACTATTAAAAATGAGATTCGGCAGAATTTTGCTAAATCAGTCTTTGGAATGGGTGAAAATACTAGTAGTACACCTGCCGGACAAGTTGGACCAACCAACGCACCCCTCTAAGTCTCCCAAGACTAGTTGTTTTATCATCGATAAATATTTCTGGTGATCCCAAGGGGAGT
>CAZUXR010000001.1:0-65805 GCA_964624785.1 uncultured Candidatus Saccharibacteria bacterium | reverse complement strand
AAGAGCTAAGAGCTAAGAGCTAAGAGCTAAGAGCTAAGAGCTAAGAGCTAAGAGCGGCTTCAAAGCTTATGGTTTATGGACAACACTGAACGCTATCCGCTGTATGCTGCACGCTTTTTTCATTCTCAATTCTCAATTCTGAATTCCTGGTCTTAAGCTGTTAGCTTTTAGCTATGGACTCTTAGCTTTTGTCCTAATCCTGTACACTGGAGTTATGAATCAGGTAGCGATATTAGCGGCGGGGTGTTTTTGGGGGGTTCAGCACTATTTTGACCAAGTCCCTGGTGTTATAGAAACGACTGTTGGCTACATTGGCGGCCATGTAGATAAGCCGACTTACGAGCAAGTCTGTGCCCATGTAACTGGCCATGCCGAAGCGGTGAAAATAATTTACAACCCGCACCAGGTTTTAGAGGGATCAAAGACTGGCGCCAAAAATGCTAAAGACGAGCTGTCTGAAGCATTCAACATTATCCTTTGTCACTTTTTTAGAATTCACGACCCTACCCAACTAAACCGCCAAGGTCCGGACGTTGGCGATAATTATCGATCGGCAATCTTCTATCACGACGAAAAACAAAAGATGGAAGCCAAAAAGATGATTGATAAGCTAAACGGATCTGGCGAATATAAAAGAAGAATTGTTACTACTCTAGAGCCAGCATCTACATTTTGGCGAGCCGAAAACTACCATCAAAAATTCTCCGAAAGAACAGGCCGGGGAACGTGCCCGGTTAATTACGAACCAGTGTAGGTTATGTTAAAATTTAATCAAATGGGGAAGAAAATCAGCCTAAAAAAGAATTTTAAAAAATGGCGGTGGCCGATTTTGGCGGCTATCGGCGGAGTTGTTATCATACTAGTTACTCTTGCTGTGTTGCCCAGAACTGCCGCTAAGCCATTAAGTCAGGCGCAGCTTAACGCCAGTGCTAGTACTTGTGCTGCGCAGCCGACTTTTACTTGCTACAAAAAAGTTCTAACCGACATTACAAAATCCCAAAGCCCAGAACAAGCAAGCGCATTAGTTAAGAGTGATTACGAAAAAGTGCCATATGTAAAAACCGAATGCCATCAGCTAATGCATGTGATTGGTCGAGTAGCGATCGATAAATACGGCGATGTAGCTAGAACATATGCTCACGGCGATCAATTTTGCTGGTCTGGTTATTACCACGGTGCTCTGGAAGAGTTCGCCAAAGTAAAAGGCTATAGTTACATAGAAAAAAACGCCAACGACATATGTAAACCGATTGCCGCCAAAGGCCTTCATTCGTTTTATCACTATAACTGTGTGCACGGCATAGGGCATGGATTTATGTTTATTAAAGGCGGGGATTTATTTGCATCCCTTAAGGCCTGCGACGCTCTGACCGACAGCTGGGAACGTACATCCTGCTACGGGGGAGTGTTTATGCAGAATATTATGAACGAACAAACTCCAGACGCTGACGCCGATAAGGGTTCTAAATTCCTAAAAAGCAGCGAGCCAATGTACCCATGCACTGCAGTCGAAGAAAAATATAAGGGCCAGTGCTACCTAATGCAGACTTCTTATGCATTGCAGGTGGAAGGCTATGATTTTGCCAAAGTATTTAGCTTGTGTTCTGGCGTAGACGAGCTATATCGGGATACTTGCTATACCAGTCTGGGGCGGGATGCTTCTGGCAATAGTATTAGTGACGTAACCCAGACCAGAACCAGATGTTTGTTGGGCCCTACAGAGGAGGCCCAAAGGAGCTGCATACGGGGTGCCGCCATGGACTTTGTCTCTTATTTCCACAGCGATACACAGGCAAAAGAACTATGCAACAGCTTGCCCGCGGGCTTAACAGCCGAATGCCTCGATACGGTTAAAAGTTACTACTCGACTTTCTAGTTGGATTTAAGAACTTGCAGCCACCAAGCCAGTTAACCTGTGTTGGTCTAAAATGTGTGTTTTCATAATTTCTTTCAGTCCCCGCCAGGTGTAGTTTTCGTTATTCATACCTAGGATTGTATCTAGCGCATACAGCTCAAAAATATAGCGATGGGTTCCTGATCCAACGGGAGGGCAGGGGCCAACGTAAGAGTTTGTGCCGGCACTATTAATGCCTTGAATCGCGCCAGCAGGCACAGAATTAGCGCCAATCGTCTCGATTTTTGGACTAATGTCCCACATCATCCAGTGTAAATAATCGGTGCCTACAGCGTCTGGATCGTGCACTATTAACACTAAACTTTTTGCAGCATCTGGTACACCAGCAATATTTAACGGCGGATTAACATTACTTTTGCTCTTGCATGTGTATTGGGGTGGGATTACTCCTCCTTCTCTGAAAACGGGGCTAGTCAGTTGGAGTGTTAGGCTACCTGTGTTTTGTGGGTTTTGAGTCATCATAGCAACCTCCATATTTCGCAGCCTAAGCTTAGCACAGATCCCTCCCAGGCGGCTGTAACTATTTTAACCCGTAACCCCTGGTATCGGAGTTAATAGTGGACTGCAGTCTTTAAAACTCATCTATTTGATTATCTTCTTCTTCGGTTGTCTTGATAATCCACTTGCCCTTCTTTTGTTGTATTTTGCCCTTTTTCTCGAGCTGGTTAATTAGGGTGGTTGTTGTTTCTCGGGTTACCCCCGATAAATCTGCCATTTCTTGATGCGACAACTTAACTTTAAATTGATAGGTGTTGGACTTTATTTGTCGGCCAATCTTTTTAATTAAATAAGGAAGCAGTAAAAGCATTTTATCGACCGCTTTTTTGTTCTTCATAATTTCTAGCTGCGCCATTATAACTCTGTTCATTTTTGCCATATACCCCAGGTAGGCGTGTGTGAAAGCAATCTCGGAGTCTATAGATTTTTTTAACCGCAGGCTATCTATCATGCTCATTTCTACAGCAGTCATTGCTTGGTAAAAATATTGAACTTTGTAATTCTTCCAATTTGTATCCAAAGAATAAGCGATAGGGAATATGTCATTCGGTCCCAGAATAAACAACGTTCTGGTGTCGCCGCTATCTAATATGGTGTAAGCTTTGACGAAACCCTTTTTTATAAGGTAAATGTTATTAAGGTCATCGCCACGGTATTGTATTATCTGATTTTTTGGGCAAGTTTGCGCGCGACCACTTCTGAATAGCGACCGTAACCGGTCGGCAGGCTTTTTATCATTAAGGGTAGCCATACAAGTATTATACTCCTGGCTTCAAACGGAAGTGATTCAATAAATCGCCACTACTAAATGGTAGTATATTTAAATGATTAATATTAGCGACAAGCAGTTCAACGACTATGTGGCGGCTGGGATTGATGCTATACCAAAAACCTATAGCGAGCACTTGCAGAATGTGGCATTCATAGTAGAGGACGGACCTAGCGAGCAGCAAAAGACCAAATTAGGCGTGCGTTACAATCAGCTTCTGCTTGGTTTGTACGAAGGGATTCCGTTGCCGCAGCGCAATAGTGATGTTAAAATTTTGCCGGATAAAATTACCTTGTTTAAAAATCCGCTTTTGTCGATTAGCGCCGATACTGCTGATCTTAAAGATAAAATCAACAAAACAATCTGGCACGAAGTAGCCCATTACTATGGTTTAGGTCACAAACGCATCCACGAACTCGGAGGGTAAGACAGGCTCAATAAGTGAGTTTTGCGTACAGATCAATCAAGTAGTAAACTCTAGAGAGTAATAATTCAAAACCAGAAAGGTCGGCGGTATTCATGAGGGTCCCTAAACAATTAAGCTTAGCTCCAAAGTCCGGAAAAATTACATTCAAAAATCTGCGAAAGTACAATCTAATAGCGGCCGCCACCCACGCATTACAGGGTATATTAGTGCTTGTTATCAGCGATCCAAGCCATGGCTCCCAGCCGATTACCACTAACTTTTTAGCTTTAGACAAAGTCGCTTCTACGTCCAGTGGACACCCAGTTTTAGCCAGTGCCAGCCGTCACTTATTTGATATTAATCTTGCCTACATCGTTGCCGCGTTCTTTTTTATGAGTGCGGCTGCTCACATGATTGTGGCTACCCGCTATCGCAAACATTATGAAGCTGATCTTAAGAAGGGTATTAACCGCGCTCGCTGGATAGAATATTCTGTTTCTGCCAGCACGATGATGGTGGGGATCGCGCTTCTTTCGGGCATTTTTGACTTTTCTAGTTTGGTAATGATCTTTATTCTTGTAGCAATCATGAGTTTGTCCGGCTTAGTAATGGAACTGCGCAACCAGAATTCAGACAAAGTTGACTGGGCAAATTACTACGTGGGCTGCCTGAGCGGCGTGGCTCCATGGGTTGTTTTGGCGATCTATACTTGGAGTGCTCACACCTACGGAAGCGGTGTTCCTGGCTTTGTGTACGCGATCTACATTAGTTTGTTTATCTTATTTAGCAGCTTTGCCGTCAATATGTACTTGCAGTACAAAAAGATTGGACATTGGTCGAACTATCTTTACGGCGAACGTGTGTATATTATTTTGAGTCTAATTGCTAAAACGGCTCTTGCTTGGCAAGTTTTTGCCGGTACGCTTAGGCCATAGCTGCGGGAGATCAAGATGCCTCCAGAAGCTCCAACTCCAACCCCGTACAAAAAGTCGTTGATATTAGCTGGCGTGGCAGTTGTGCTGGCGATTCTGTCGTTTATCGCAGTGCAGTTAGCGGGTTAAGAAATGGCTTATTACGAACGCAGCCCGGCTTACAAACCCGGCCAGACCACTGCTCACAAATTAAGTCGTTCCAAAATAGAACTTTTTACGCAGTGTCCGCGCTGTTTTTGGTTGGGCGAGCGTCTTAAAATCAAACGCCCCAGCAGTCCGCCTTTCCAAATTAACAAAGCTATTGATGAACTGTTCAAAAAAGAGTTTGATATTTACCGCGCCAAGTCAGAACCCCACCCACTAATGACCGACAACCAGATCAAAGCGATTCCATACGCGCATAAGGATCTAGATACATGGCGGCACAACTTTACCGGCGTTTCTACTTTGCATAAGCCGACTAACTTGCATATCTTTGGTGCCGTGGACGATATTTGGGTTAATGACGAAGGCGAGCTCATTGTAGTCGACTACAAAGCTACCGCTAAAAACGCAGAGATTACTTTGGACGCCGACTGGCAAATTATGTATAAGCGCCAGATGGAGATTTACCAATGGTTGCTGCGCGCAAATGGTTTTAAGGTTAATAACACCGGTTACTTTGTTTATACCAATGGCCGCATGGATGTGGATGGATTTAATGACCGTATTGAATTTCGTACAAAAATTATTTCATATACCGGGGATGATTCGTGGATTGAGTCAACTTTGCTTAAAATGAAAGACTGCCTGGAAGGCAACATGCCAAAAGTAGGTGTCGCAGCCATGGGTGGGGAGTGCGAACATTGTGCCTATGCGCGCGCTAGGACAGAGTTAACAATCGCCGCCTTACAGAAGAAAAAATAGTTGTATTTTAAACTTTTAGGGAGTATAACTAAGCGCAAAGGCTTAATTATGGCAATAGCAGAAGCATCACACCTCCAACCTAGCGATCTTGACTCTTTCGTAGTCGCTCCGGATTCGGCACAAGCTGATGTATTTAGAGAACTCAAGCCGCTCAGTGATCTTAAGGAGAGCATGGCTCGGCATAGCGCCAATCACTTATTTGAGCTAGATGAAGAGCTTAGGTATGAAGTCGCCGATGTATTAAGGTCGGCAGAACAAGACCCAATCGTAAAGCGATTCATGAAAGAGATGCTTTGCGGTGTTGAAGATGTATACACATGGACACATACTCAAGAGGTAGCGCAAATGACCGCGGCTCTTGGCTACAGGCTTGGCAAAAGGGGGCAGGAACTGCAGGATCTTACGATTGCCGCACTCCTTCATGACATCGGCAAAATATCCGAAAAAGGCACACCTATGCGCGACGCTCTTGATACGCCTGAACAGCCAGATCCAATACAGCGAGCAATATTGGCGACGCATTCACAGATTGGCCATGATAGATACGTAGAAGCTGGCGGAGATCCTGAGTCAATTGCGGCAAAAGTTATCCTTCTTCACCATGGCGTTAAAGAAAAGGACCCGTATCCTTTTAACGACCATGAATTATACCAAGAAAAAATACTAACCCAGGATGACTTGTTTGCCATAAAAATTGTTGCCTGGGTAGATGCCGCTCAGGCAATGGCTTCACGTAAACATGAACCCGACCGCCCTAAATTAAATAAAGCAGAAATAAACCAACTTCTAATAGCAGAAATGCCTAGCATGTCACCTGAAATAATTGCGAAAACCGGTAGATTGTTAGGTCTAGATAAAGAAGATGCTCCTAAAATTAGACCAGAGGTGGTTGGTAGGGACCGTACTGTTCGCGTTAGTAAAGCATTGCATGTAGGCCATATTGCTGTAGAAGTTTAAAGTGCAAGCAACGAAATATTAGTGCAATTAACGTATAATAAAACCCATGATTGATATTAGGTTTGTCCGCGATAATCCGGAAGTTGTTAAAGTAAAAGCCGCGCAAAAAGGGGCCAACGTGGACATTGACCAGCTTTTGGCGCTGGATTCCGAACGTTTACAGTTGCTAGAAACTGTCGAATCGCTGCGTGCCCGCCGCAATGCTAATTCCGAAGCTATTAAAAAGGCCGGCCGCCCGACCGAAGAGCTAATCAACGAAGGCAAGCAGATCAAACTAGAACTAGCCAAAAGGGAAGAGCTACTAAACGAAACCGAAAGCACTTGGCTAGCTGAGCTTAAAAAAGTTCCAAACATGCCAGCAGGTGATGTGCCGATTGGCGCTAGCGAAGACCAAAACGTAGTCGTAAAAACTTGGGGGCAGAAGCCGCAGTTTGATTTTGCTATTAAAAACCATGCCCAGATTGCGCAGGCAAAAGGCTGGTTGGATAAGGAGCGCGGCGCCAAAGTTGCCGGCAGCCGGTTTGTGTACCTAAAAGGCGATCTGGTCATGCTGGAATTTGCTTTGTGGCAGTTTGGCCTGAGTGTTTTAACTAATCAAGAAATTTTGCAGAAAATTATAAGCGAAAATAATTTGAACGTTAGTGACAAGCCATTCATACCTGTTATACCGCCGGCCGTAGCTAAAACTGCAGTTTTCGAAGCAACCGGTCGCCTAAACAAAGAAGAGCAAACCTACAAGCTAGAAGACGATGAATTGTGGCTAAACGCCAGCGCCGAACACACTCTGGCACCAATGTATATGGGCGAGATTTTGAACGAAGACGACTTTCCGCTGCGCTATGTCGGTCACACTACAGCCTTTCGCCGCGAGGCCGGAACTTACGGCAAAGACATGGAAGGGATTTTGCGTTTGCATCAGTTCAACAAGCTCGAGATGGAGAGCTTTAACCTAGCAGAACATTCCATGAACGAGCATCTGTTTATGGTCGCAATCCAAGAATATTTAATGCAGCAACTGGGCTTGCCGTACCAGCTTCTTAATAAATGCACAGCAGACATTGGTTTTCCAAACGCCCGTGGCATGGACATAAACGTTTGGTTACCAGGACAGGATAAATACCGAGAGACTCACACTGCCGATTACATAACGGATTTCCAGGCACGCGGCACCAACACCAGGGTTAAGCGTAAAAACGGCATTATAGAATTTGTACACAATAATGATGCCACGGCTTTTTCGCAGCGTCCACTAATCGCTATAATCGAAAACAATCAGCAGGCCGATGGCCGCGTTCGAATTCCGGAAGTTTTGCGCTCCCTTATGGGTGGCCGTGAACTGATGTAAATTTAGATCTTATACTTATCGCAAATTTGCGGTAGAATATTAGGTAATCATTTAAACAGTTTTGGTGGGTCTTGGAAGAGGGATTTTTTTGAAAATATCTGTAGGAAAAGTTGGTAAAAAAGCGGTAAAGCGTGTCCTGGGTGATCCGCAAGTAGCTACTATTAAGCGAATGCGCAAGCGGGTAAAACAGGTCAACGCGCTCGAGCAAAAATACAAGGTCATGACCGACGCTAAGCTCAAGGATCAGACAAATATTCTTAAAAAGCGTTTAGCGGATGGCGCAAAGTTAGATTCACTTTTGCCAGATGCGTTCGCCGTAGTGCGCGAGGCCGCAAGCCGCGCTCTAAAACAGCGTCACTTTGATGTGCAATTAATCGGTGGTATGGTGCTGCATGAAGGCAACGTAGCAGAGATGAAGACCGGAGAAGGTAAAACCCTGGTTGCCACACTGCCGGTTTATTTAAACGCCTTGGAAGGCAAAGGTGTACATGTTGTAACAGTTAACGATTACCTAGCGCAGCGTGATGCCGGCTGGATGGCGCAAGTTTATAACTTCTTAGGACTTAGTGTCGGGGTAATTATTCCAGACCAGTCTTTTGTTTTCGATCTGGATTATCAAAACAAAGACCATTACGACGAACGAATGAAGCATTTGCGCCCAGCTAGTCGTCAGGACGCTTACGCCGCCGATATTACTTACGGAACCAACAACGAATTCGGCTTTGATTACTTGCGCGACAACATGGTCCGCGAAGTAGACCAGCTGCGCCAGCGCGACTTACACTACGCCATCGTAGACGAAGTCGACTCAATCCTAATTGACGAAGCCCGCACACCGCTAATTATCAGCGCTCCGGCAACTGCCAGCGGTGCGGCTTACCAGCAATTTGCCAAGGTCGTGCGTTCGTTAAAAGAGACCGACCACTACGAAAAAGATGAAAAACGCCGCAGCGTGATTCTAACCGACGACGGCGTAGAGCTGGTAGAAAAAATCCTAGGAATAAAAAGTTTGTACGCAACCGAAAACTTACGCACTATTTATCACCTAGAACAAGCGCTTAAGGGTGAAGTTTTGTTCAAGCGCGACAAAGATTACGTGGTCACTAAAGACGGCGAAATCGTAATCGTTGATGACTTTACTGGGCGCTTGCTTAAAGGCCGGCGTTATAACGAAGGCCTGCACCAGGCAATCGAAGCCAAAGAAGGCGTAGAGGTCCAAGAAGAATCTATGACTCTAGCGTCTATCAGCTTCCAAAACTACTTTCGTTTGTATAACAAGCTTGGCGGTATGACTGGTACGGCTTTGACCGAAGAAGAAGAATTCCACCAGGTCTATAAACTTAGCGTGGTAGAGGTCCCATCAAACCGCAAACTGGTCCGCCAAGACTTGCCAGACCGAATTTACAAGAGCGAGACAGGCAAGTTTAACGCCATAGCCAAAGAAGTCCAGGATCTTCACAAAAAAGGCCAGCCGGTTTTGATTGGTACGGTGAGTATTGAGCGCAACGAACTACTTTCTGGACTGCTTAAAAAAGCCGGGATTCCGCACGAAATTTTAAACGCCAAAAATAACGAAAAAGAAGCCTCGATTGTAGCTAAAGCCGGTGAAAAAGGCGCGGTAACATTGGCTACCAACATTGCCGGACGCGGAACGGACATTGTGCTAGGCAATGGGATCAAAGATCTGGGCGGACTGTTTGTACTAGGAAGCGAACGACATGAATCGCGCCGCATAGACAACCAGCTCCGCGGGCGCGCCGGTCGCCAGGGGGACCCAGGCAAAACTCAATTCTATGTAAGTACAGAGGATGATCTAATGCGTATTTACGGCGGCGAAAAAATTGCCTCGCTGATGAATCTTCTAAAGGTAGATGAGCAAACTCCGCTAGAAAGTCGCCGGATAAGCAAAGCCCTAGAAGGCGCACAGAAGAAGGTCGAAGGCTTTAACTTTGATACTCGCAAAAACGTGGTGCAATACGACGACGTAATGAACCGTCACCGCCGCGCCATTTACGCCATGCGCCGCGAGATTCTAACAAGCGACGACATCGCCCCTCGAATCAAAAAACTTATCCAGGAAGAGGCAGAAGCGCTAGCTAACCATTCAGAATCCACGAGCGAAAATTACGAGTCGATCTTAACAGAAGTCTTCCCGCTAACCGACAAGACTCTAGACACTTTGTTTGATGCCGAAACCGACAAGTTTAAAGGTTTGCTGAGCGAATCAGCTGTAAAGCTGTATAAGAGTCGCGAAAAGCTCTTTGGCGCGGAAGTTATGCGCAAAGTAGAACGCGATATTTACTTGCAAGTTTTGGATAACTTATGGATGCAACACCTAGAGAACATGGATCACTTGCGCGAAGGAATTCACTGGATTAGTGTTGGTCAGCGCGATCCGTTGGTAGAATATCGCCGCCAGGGCCAACGATTGTTTGACGATATGCAAATGATTCTGCGCCAAGAAATTGTTCGCGCAATCATGAGCGCCCAGCCAGTGGACGAGTCATCGCTAAATCGCCCAGTAGAAACCGACCTGACTCGCGCGGCCCGCGGATCGGTAGATAACGCCAGTAAAATTCTAGCCGCCGAGGAGTTCCACGAAACCGATTTTACCCCGGAGCGCGAAGAGCAGGCCAAAGAAGCTCGGGTAAAAGCGCAGCGCAAAAAAGCCCGCAAAGCCGAACGCAAACGCAAAACTAAAGGTCGACGTAAGAAATAAAGGACATATTTTGAAAAATTCGATAAATCTTAATTCCAAATTCCATAATCCAAATTCGAGATTCTAATTCCATGAAGCACACCGCAACCGAGATTGAACTAAAAAATGGCGCAAAAGGTATTTTGATCGATGTGCCTGGCGCCACTGTTATGGATTATGAATTTAACTTTAGAGCGGGCGAATACCTGGTACCAAAAGACAAATGGGAAGCTCCGCATTTAATGGAACATGTACTGCTTGGCGCTAATAAGCAATATCCAAAAGCGCGGGCGTTTCAGGCAGAGTTCGAAAAAAACGGTGCGTATTCTAATGCACACACCAGCACATATCATGTAACCTACGAAGCCGAAGCCGCCGACTTTGAGTGGCAACGCGTGCTAGAGCTAATGCTTACCGCAATTAGCAAGCCGCTTTTTTTGCGCGACGAATTTAAGGCCGAATTTGGTAACGTGAAAGACGAGCGTGCGGCTCGGGCAAACAACCACTTTTTGCACTTGCATGCTGTGACTCGTCAGGCTTATGGGCTGCTGGCCATGACCGACCGCGAATGCCTAAAACTAATGAAAAACGTTAAGCTAAAAGATGTTGTAGAGCATTACAAAAACACCCACACTACCCGCAATATGCGGTTTATAATTGCCGGTAATTTGCGGGGGCGCACCAGCCAAATCAAACAACTGCTAGAAAATATCGGACTACCAAAAGGCCGCGAGCGAATTGAGTTACCATCAGAACTTCCGAGTGCTCCACCAAAGCCCGTTTTTGTGTCGCGCCCATCTGTTAATACTACGCATTTTTATATTGACGCGTTTGCTAATCATCGCTTTTCGGACTCGGAATGGGACGCGCTTGGGCTGGTCAACACTATGCTAACTGCTACTCTAAATTCACGTATTTTGGGCGAAGCCCGCGAGCGCGGACTGGTTTATTCCATGAGCTCTAATTTAGACACCACAAAAGACAGTTCGGTATGGTGGTTTGGCGCGCAGGTGATTCCTAAAAACGCTTTGCCGCTGTTTGAAATCATCGTCCGTGAGGTCAACCGCGTGCGGGCAGGGGAAATCAGCGAAGAAGATTTAGAGGCCGCAAAGCAGTACCTATTAGGGCGCTACCAGCGCAGTGGCCAGACTGTTGGCGGAATTATGTCCGGCTACTCTAGCCGCTACTACTTTGATAATGTAATCGACGATTACGACGCTATTCCAAAACGCATTAAAGCCATAACTAAAAGCCGTATTGTGCGGGCATCGGAGCGCATGTTTAGTGATGGAATTGGCGGGTTAGGGCTGCTGGGTGATAGTAAAACTCGCGCTTTGACGGATAAGCTGAACGAAACTATCCAACCCCTCTGGGAAGCTAAGAGCTGAGAGCCCAGAGCTTAAATACCAGGAATTTAGAATTCAGAATGGGGAATTGAGAATGAAGAAAAGCGTACAGCGGATAGCGTTTAGTGTTCAGGGTTAGCCCATAAACCATAAACTACAAACCATAACTCAAAGCCGGATCTTTGCTTTTTGCTGATGGCTGTTTTATAATATAGCTATTGCCTTCGAGGTTTATCGGGGTTTTAGCACTTTTTATAAATAGATATGAGGTTCTTTTTGATCAAACGTGTATTTTGCGTTTAGTTAAAATCCTCAAAAATCCCTACAAGCAAGACTAGCGAAAGACAGGTGAGAAAGTTGTTCGAAAGGTATACCGAACGGGCGCGGCAAGTGGTCATGCTTGCGCAGGAAGAAGCCAGAACCCTCAAGCACAACTACATCGGCACCGAGCACATTCTGCTTGGGCTCCTCCGCGAGGAGGAAGGCCTGGCCGCGCGGGTCCTTCAGAGCCTCGACATCACCGTCGAGCGCGTGCGCGTCCAGATCGTGCGAGCCGTCGGTTCCGGCGAGGAGGTCACCTTCTGGCAGATCCCGTTCACCCCGAGGGCCAAGAAGGTCCTCGGGCTGGCGTTTCGCGAGGCGCTGGCCCTGGGGCACAACTACATCGGCACCGAGCACATCCTGCTCGGGCTGGTGCGCGAGGACGATGGTGTGGCCTCGCGCATCCTGCTCGACTTCGATGCCGACTCCAACAAGATCCACGACGAGGTCATCCGCATGCTGTCAGGCTCCGACCGTGAGTATGCCGATACTCACCGCAGAGAGATCACCCTCGGGCTGATCCGTAAAGGTTTACTTGAGCTGGGTCGCGGACTCGACGGGCTCAACAGCGTCGACCAGACGATGGTGGACCCAGAAGAAGCGCGCATCCTGCTCGGTCACTTCAACCGACTCCAGAAAAGAGCTGAGCGCGCCGGTTTGCTGCTGTAGCGGTTTGCTGCTGTGGGGATTACCCCGGGCGCTTTTTTTAGCGCTCGGGGGTTAATCCTTGAGATTTAGAACTTCGTATCTGTTTATATAAACCGGCTAGCGTACTGCGTATAGCGTTTAGCGTTCAGATCCGAAATTCCTGTCCGCTAACCCCTGGCCGCTGTACGCTAGTATCGTTCAAGTGTAAAATGATAGATGATGAAATTAATGAAAAATACGCAGCGGCAAATGATAAATAACTCCGAAGGAGTTCCGCGTGGAACAGCTTAAAAGGCGGGCTAGTGAGCTTAATAAAGACATTACCCAGACGGTTGCTCAGCTAAAATTAGATGAACTAAAGTCGGAATTAGCGGGTTTGCGAACTGCTATAGCGGAGCCGGATTTTTGGCAAGATAGCACTAAGGCTCAGGATATAAGTAAGCAAGAATCGGCGCTTAGTTCTCGCATTCAACCCTGGGAAAACCTGCAAAAAGACGCCCGCGAACTAGCGGAATTAATTAGCCTAAATGATTCCAGCCTAGAGCCCGAACTCGAAGCTAAATTCTCAATTCTCAATTCTCAATTCTCGTCCCTTAAGCGCGAGCTTCGCTTTAGTGGCCCCTACGACAACCACGATGTAATTTTAGGAATTTACGCCGGCGCGGGCGGCACCGATGCTCAGGATTGGGCTGCTATGCTGCTGCGCATGTATGTTCGCTACTCCGAAAAGCACGGGCTAAAAGTCCAAACCGATTCTCAAACTTCTGGAGAAGAAGCCGGGATAAAAAGCGCTGTACTCGAACTTTCCGGCGGTAATTTTTTGTACGGCCGTTTAGCGGGCGAGCACGGTGTGCACCGCCTGGTGCGGTTGAGCCCTTATAATTCCGACAACCTGCGCCAAACCAGTTTTGCCAAGGTAGAGGTAATGCCAAAAATCGACAAACCTGGCGAGCTAGAAATTGATGACAATGATCTTAAAGTTGACGTTTATCGTGCTGGCGGCCACGGCGGCCAATCAGTAAATACCACCGACTCGGCTGTGCGCATAACGCACGTTCCAACCGGCCTAACGGTAAGTATTCAAAACGAGCGTTCTCAGGTTCAAAACAAAGAAACAGCCATGACGATTTTGCGCTCCCGCTTGGCGGCCTTGCAACTGCAACAGCACGCCGAAAAGTTGAGTGAGCTTAAAGGCCCAAATCAATCGGCAGAGTGGGGCAATCAGATCCGCAGCTACGTTTTACACCCCTATAAACAAGTCAAAGACCTGCGCACCGGCTACGAAACTTCCGACCCCCAAACCGTCCTAGACGGCAACCTAGACCCCCTAATCGAATCCTGGCTCGAACACAACATCTAAATATAATTGCTCTATTTATAACATTGTGTTATAAATATTACTACAAAACTCGCTATGCCTAGCTAAGAGGAGGTGAAAATAAAGGTGAATTTTGTAAAGGCGTGCTGGACTGTTGTTGCCCCCCTCGTCGTCATCATCATTGCTGCGGCCTGTCTGTTTGCCGTAGGACATGGTGATGCGGCGTGGGCTGTAAGCAACTTGGGTACTATTCTGGTACTCATTGGCAACCTCGTCTACATCGTTATCTGGAACTCGCGTAAGCGCTGGCCAGGTACGACCGCGTGGGAAAGGCTGGTCAAGGTCATGACCTTCGAGCGTAACTGACTCGATTCGGACCATAGACAGTATCTCGCGAAGTAGCGTCGACCGTGATAAGTGGCTTTTAGAGAGGATTAGCCAAATTAAACCTCTCCGGCGGGACTCGCCTGTGCGTGCTCGATCGCAACCGCGATCAAGCAATAAGCACGGCGAGCTCCCGTTGACTCGACTACAGATGATTCAAAAACAAAAAAAGCTGTAAACAGCGAATCGAGTTGACGTAATAAATACAAAGAACTTGTTAAGGTTTTTTAGGTATAATTAATTTATGGCAACTACGGGAAGCACAAATAAGGATGACATTACCAAGTCGATAAGCACTCTTACGGCAAGTGTGAACGATATTGCTGAGTCGATCAGTGATCTCGCTACAAGTGTTGCCGAATCGATCGGTGCTTTGGCTATAAATATGGATAAACGTTTTGAGCAAGTCGACCAGCGTTTTGAGCAGATTGACCAGCGTTTTGAGCAGATTGACCAGCGCTTTGAGAGTCTTGATGGACGTATGGAAAATATAGAAGGGCGCATGGGAAGCCTGGAAGGTCGAATGACCAGCCTGGAGCGCGGGCACCAGGAAATGGCCGAGTGGATGGAAAAAATCGACAATCGCCTGATGGGCGTAGAAAGCGATATCAAAGAAATTTATATGCGGATAGTTGCTCTAGAAAAACGACATCCCAATCTTAAAGCTCAAGAATCTTTAGAGCTAGAGCAAAAACTTGCCATTATGATCAGTTGGGCAAAAGAAGTGTCTCTTAAAACTGGCGTTACTCTACCCAGAATATAAAGCCTAAACCGCTCATGTTATACTGGGTTCATATGGCTAACAGGACTTACGCGTTTGAGCGCAAGAGTGAATTTCTTGGCGAGAAACGGAGCAAGGCGTACAAGTGGTACGGTGCGCGAGTATCGCAGACAAAAATTAACTATTGTGTCAAAAATAGCATTCAATGGCGTGCTTTGCCCGGCTTGGAAGGGTATGGCGCGTAAGTCCTGATGATTTTACTCGACAGAGTGACTAAGAGTTACACCCACAGAGGGCCAGCGCTAGAGCGTATTTCTTTGCATGTCGAGCCTAAGGAATTTGTAATTATTGTTGGCCAGTCCGGGGCGGGTAAGTCTACATTATTCAAACTGCTCACCAGGGAAGAAAAGCCCACAAGCGGCAAAATAATCGTTGGCGGGATCGACTACGAACACCTAAAAGACAAAGATATTCCGTTATTGCGCCGCAAGATTGGCGTGGTGTTCCAGGACTTTAAGTTGCTGCTTAATAAAACCGTTTACGAAAACGTAGCCTTCGCACTAGAAATCGCCGGAATCCCAACAGCAGAGATCAAACACACAGTGCCAAAAGTAATTGATCTGGTAGGGTTAAAGGGTAAAGAACACAGCTACCCGCTAGAAATTTCTGGCGGCGAGCGCCAGCGCGTGGCGATCGCTAGGGCAATTGTTCGCCAGCCCAAAATCCTGATCGCCGACGAACCTACCGGCAACTTGGACCCTAAGCACGCCTGGGACGTTATAAAAGTTCTAGAAAAAGTTAACCGCTTTGGTACCACCGTACTGCTGACCACCCACAATCAAGAGATTGTTAATGCGCTAAAGCGCCGCGTGGTAACCATAAAAGACGGGCATATTGTAAGCGATAAAGCAGTTGGAAAATACAAATCATGACTATGTGCCGGGTAGTTTTTTGTTATAGCAGGGGGATTTAAAATGGGTTCTGACAAAGATCACAGATTTATAACCCTAGAGCGAATTGTTAAGAACGGTTTTGTTAACTTTTGGCGCAACATTTGGCTAGCGATTGCCGCCATTGCCATGATGAGCATAACCCTTACGATTTTACTGTTCGCGATTGTAGCGAACGCGACTTTTAACCACACCATCGCCGACATAACTAGTCACATAGACGTGTCGGTTTATTTAAAAGACGGTATAAAAGATAGCCAGCGCGACCAGCTTATCGAGCAGCTAAAGGGGGTTGGTAATGTTAAATCGGTCAAATATGTAAGCAAGGCCGCAGCGCTTGCCGCATACGAACAGCAAAACGCCAATAACCCGGCATTGCTGAGTGCGATATCGCAAACAAGCAACCCGTTACCGGCGTCGCTTAACATTCAGCCACGCAATACCAACCAGCTGCAAGATATTAAAGACTTTTTAGACAAACCGGCGGTGTTGGCTTTGCAGTCCGATCCAACTTCTTATTCTGGCGACCGTAAAGCGGCAATAGACAAAATTACCAAAGCAACGCACTTTTTTCAGGAAGCTGGAGTAGTGGGAATTGTGGTTTTTGTAATTATATCTATGCTGATTATCTTTAACACTATTCGCATGACCATATTCAATCGCCGCGACGAGCTTGTGATTATGCGTTTGCTTGGTGCTACGCCTGGATATATCCGTGGTCCGTTTATTGTAGAGACAATGCTTTACGGGGCGGTGGCGGCAGCTTTGTCGCTAGCCGTCTGTGCAACGCTGTTTGCCGTTGCTTCATCTACCTTGCAGGCCAGTAGCTTAGGCCTTCTTGATATTGGATATTCTAGCCACTTCTTTAAACAGCATATGTGGCTGATCCTTAGCAGCCAAGTTGCTGTTGGTATAATGATAGGAGCGGCATCTTCCAGTATTGCTACCCGCCGCTACCTAAAGTTACATAAATAGTAAGGACAACAAACTAAATACTTTAAATTTAATAATAGAGCCCGTGCTGGATACTGCTTGCATTGGCTGTACGGGGGTGGTATGATCAAAGTGCTCATGCTAAAACAAAAATTCAAAAAAAGTATTTTAGGCTCTGCTAATCACGCCACAAAGGTGTTGGTACTTGCTTCTGTTATTGTTTTGGCTTTTGGTACGCTTGCAACGCCCCATGCAAAGGCAAGTATAAGCGATGAAATCAATGCTCTCCAGCAAGAAAACGCCGCCAATCAAAACACTGTCGCTCAGCTGGAAGATCAGGCTACAAGCTACCAGGATGCAATCAATAAATTGCAGGCGGCAATAAGCGCTCTGCAAGCTCAGATAGATGCTAACACCGCAGAGCAGAATCGGTTGCAAGCGGAAATAACGGCGGCCGAGGCCGAATTGGTCAAGCAAAAAAATGTCTTGAGCGAAAACATAAAAGCTATGTATTTGGAGGGCAAAGTCTCTACGCTCGAGATGCTAGCCAGCAGCAAAAACATCAGTGATTATGTGAACAAAGAAGAATATCGCAACTCTGTTCAAACCAAAATTAAAAATACCGTAGATAAAATTACTGCTCTAAGGATTCAGCTAAAGACGCAGAAGGAACAGATAGAAGCGCTCCTTTCGCAGCAAAAAGTGCAGCAAGCTAATCAACAGGCCAGTCGCGCCGAACAGAATAACCTGCTTTCGTATAACGAAAGCCAGCAAGCCAGCTATAACCAAAAAACCAAAGATAACCAAAGTAAAATAGATGCGCTGATTGCACAGCAGCGCAAAGCTAACTTTAGTCCAGATGGAGGATATTACTTCCTGCGGTTCCCGGGAGCTATCAACAGCATCAGTCCTGGCAATTATCCATACAAGAACGCTGGTTTTGGGATGAGCCCTGGGGGTTGTGTGAATAATGATGGTCCGGATCAATGGGGTTACTGTACTCGTCAATGCGTGTCGTTTGCGGCTTGGGCAGTAGTTGCATCTGGCCGATCAGCACCAATGTACTGGGGTAATGCTGCTGACTGGGTAGGAGCTGCTTATGCGCGCGGGATTCAAGTTTCTCGCACGCCACAACCTGGCGACGTTGCAATTAGTACGGGCGGTTATTGGGGACACGCAATGTACGTAATAGGTGTGTCCGGTAATACATTCCAAACTTACGAGTATAATTCATACCTTGACGGCCAATTCCACTCGCTTTCTCGCGAATTCTAAAAAGATACTAAACCGTTCGTAGTCTAGTACAATGGGAGTATTGTGTTAAAAAATAAACTAAAAACAGACAAAATAAGACGAGGGCACAAGAAGCTTGGGCTATTTGGTAGGCGAGCGATATTTTTGCTGGCTGGGTTTAGTATTTTTAGTATTGGTTATTTGGCTGGGCATGGTAATCTTACTGTCAGTGGGCTAAGTACTCAGCAGCTTGATACTTCAAATTCTGAACACTTAGATTATTCATCTGCAGATCAGCTATATGGCATTTTAAAAAAGAACTTTGATGGTAACCTAGACAAAAATAAACTTATGGACGGCATAAACACCGGTTTGGTAGAGGCAACCGGCGACCCTTACACCACCTACTTTACGCCTAAAGAAGCACAGGAATTTGGCGATCAGCTATCCGGTAGCTTTACGGGAATCGGCGCGGAACTTGGCAGCGATGCTGACAATAATATCATTATCGTTTCGCCGCTATCGGGCTACCCGGCAGATAAAGCCGGACTAAAACCCAGGGATATAATTGCCGCAATAAACGGCCAGTCAACCAGCGGGATGCGCATAGATGCGGTAGTTAAAAAAATACGTGGTCCAGAAAATACTAAAGTAACTCTTACTATTGTGCGCGGATCGGGTCAACCGTTCGACGTAGTTTTGACCAGGGCAAAGATAGAAGTTGCCAGCGTAAAATGGCAAATTGACGAGGATGTAGGGTATATAAAAATCAGCCAATTTAACGGAGACACGGTTAGGTTGGCACGCCAAGCCGCCGATGAATTCAAAGCGAAGGGCGTTAAAGGCATCGTGCTTGATCTGCGTGGCAACCCCGGCGGATATTTAAGCGGAGCTGTGGATGTTTCTAGCTTGTGGTTTGATTCTGGTAAAACAGTTGTTGCCCAAAAACATGGTGGAAAAGTTACGCAAACAGAATATTCTAACGGCGAAGCCACCTTGAAAGGACTGCCAACAGTTGTTTTGATTGATGGCGGTAGCGCCAGCGCCAGCGAAATTACAGCCGGTGCTTTGCATGACAACGGCGCGGCAATCTTAGCTGGCGAAAAAAGCTTTGGCAAAGGCAGTGTTCAACAGGTAATAAATCTTAAAGATGGCAGCGAAATAAAAGTCACAATCGCTCATTGGTATACACCGGGCGGCAAAAACATAGATAAGCAGGGAATTAAGCCGGATACGGAAGTTAAACCAGCCGACGGAGATAGCCAAGCCAGTGGCAAAGACGCCCAAAAAGACAAAGCTTACGAAATTTTACGCAGCAAAATGCAGGGTACTAAGAGCCCATAGCCGAGAGTTTATAGAAGCTAAAGTTCAAGAACATAAAACTCTGAACCCTGAACTATTAAACGAATCAAATAAAATAAGCGATCGCTTATTTTATTTGATTTGTTGGTGACGGAAGTTTCGCATTCTCAACTCTGCATTATGAATTTCAGGCCTTTCAGCCACCAACCAAGGAGTCTTGGCTTCAAGGTATTGGCTCATCGCTACTTCCGTGGTAGCATATCAGGAGTAATTATGAGACAGGGTAGGAGAAAACAGAGGCTAAATGGCGCTAGGGACTAAGCCGCAGACTAAGTATATTTTTGTGACCGGCGGGGTTTTATCCGGCGTTGGCAAAGGCATTACGGCTGCTTCTATCGGCACCATTTTAAAAGCCCGCGGAATATCCGTTAACATCCAAAAGTGCGACCCGTACCTAAACGTTGATGCTGGGCTGTTAAATCCGCGTGAACACGGCGAAGTTTTTGTAACCAAAGACGGTGCAGAAACAGACTTGGACCTTGGCCACTACGAAAGATTTTTAGACGAGGAGCTGACCCAAAGCAGCAGCTTGATGAGCGGGCAAGTCCTGCAAAAAGTTATCAGCGACGAACGCGCCGGTAAATATAAAGGCGAAGACGTACAAATTATTCCGCACTTAACTGCTGCCATCCAAGGGTATATCGAGCGTGCTGGCAAAGGTTTTGACGTGCACATCGCAGAAATTGGCGGCACGGTTGGCGATTACGAATCATTGAGCTTTGTAGAAGCCATCCGCGAAATGTCCATGCGCGTTGGGCTAGAAAACTGCATGTTCGTGCACGTTGTTTACATTCCATATCTGGGCGCCAGTGGTGAGTTTAAAACTAAGCCAGCGCAAAATTCTGTCCGTGAGCTTCGCGGACTTGGCATTGTGCCAGATGTTCTGGCAGCCCGAAGCGAATCTAAGCCCCCAGCTAAAGCGGTTATACCCAAACTAAGCCTATTTAGTGGCGTGGACAAAGAAGCAATCGTGCTGATGCCAAATGCTCAAACTGTCTATCAGGTGCCGCTAACTCTAGAGTCCACCAATATCGCCGATATTATCGTTAAGCGCCTAGGTCTAAAGGCTCATAAGCCCGATATGAAGAGCTGGGAGCGCACGGTTAAGTCTGCACTAGCTAATTACCGCAAAACCGTACGAATTGGCGTGGTAGCTAAGTATATCGACAATCAAGACACCTATATGTCTGTATTCGAGGCGGTGCGAAGCGCAGCCTGGGCTAACGAATGCAATGTAGATATTGTATGGGTTAATGCCGAAGACCTAGAAAAAGACAAAAAAGCCGTTAATGTTTTGGCCGACCTAGACGGGATCATTGTTCCTGGCGGATTTGGTGGGCGCGGGGTAGAGGGCAAAATTGCCGCCGCCGCCTTCGCTCTTGATAATAAATTGCCATACCTAGGGATTTGTCTGGGGCTGCAGGTTGGGATCATTGCTGCTGCTCGCCGAGCGGGCTTAGCCGGTGCTAATTCTACAGAGTTTGATCCTAAACCTAAACACGCCGTTGTAAGCACCATGGAAGATCAAAAAGGCAAAGAAAACACCGGTGCGTCGATGCGCCTAGGCGATTATCCCTGCGTAATCAAATCTGGAACAAAGGCTCGTAAACTCTACGGAGCCGAAAATATTATCGAGCGTCATCGCCACCGCTACGAAGCCAATAACGATTATCGTAAGGATTATAAATCGTGGGGAATTATAGAATCCGGCGTATCGCCCGACGGGCAGCTAGTAGAAATGGTAGAAGCCATTGATCATCCGTATTTTGTAACCACTCAGGCTCACCCGGAATTTCGCTCTCGACCCGGCCGAGCCCACCCGTTGTTCCTAGGCCTTATAAAAGCAGCACTATAGCTAAGAGTCCTTAGCTTAAGAGCAGGAATTAGAGAATTGAGAATAGAGAATGAAAAAAGCTAGCGTTCGGCGTTAGCCCAAAAACCATAAACTACAAACCATAAACCTTGAAGCCCGCTCTAAGCTCTGGGCTCTTAGCTTAGAGCTAGTTTTTATTCAACGGTTACTTCGGTGCGAGGAACTGAACGTCCGCTAAAGTGTTTAACGCGGCGCTTAACGTATTTAACGGTGCCGTCTTTTGCGGCGTGGATTGTGTAATTTCGGCTTAAAAAGGTACCAGCACCAGCGCGCTTAGTTAAACCGACTTGGCGAACAATAACATTGCCGGTTTTAACTTTTTGGCCGCCGTATACTTTAACACCCAGTCGTTGGCCGGGGCTGTCGTGGATATTTTTGGCGGTACCGCCTGCTTTGGTTTTACTCATCTGTTAATCTGTCCTTCTATACTCTAGCTAATATGATTAGTTCACGTCCAACGATTTGGTCTGGTCTGTAATAGATCAAATCCTGATCTTTGACATGAACAAAGCTCAGTCGATTATATCCCAGATTGCCAACTTGGTCAATAAGAGGTAAGTGCTTAAATACCCCGGGCTGAACTTGCCAAGCCGGCACAGCCAGGCATAATCTTGTCCCGCTTTCTAATTGCGAGTGGATATTGCTCAAGAACTTTTTAATTATTACATTGCAGTCGCTGATATTTTGGGTTAAAATTTCGGGTCGCGGCGGGGAAGTGAACGGCCGGCCTAGGTATGTTTCGCTGGCTACAAGATTGGGGGGTGGAGCCCATTGATGTTTTGTAGCGTCGCCTACTTCTAGTTCAATCCGCCCTTCTTTGCTGGCGCCACGCAAATCAAGCCAGTCTAAATTGGCTTTGGTATAATCTATCATTCGCGGTTCCGCATCCGTACCATAGACTGTATAGCCCATTAATAGCGCTTCTTGTAGGATTACGCCGGTGCCACAAAATGGATCTAGCAAAACCAAAGGCTTGTTAGTCACTAGTGGTCGGTCGCCAGTCGTTTGTCCGGTGACTGTCGACTGGTGACTAGTGACTGGTGACCCGACCTTGCCACTGGCAAGGTTGACCATAATCTGCGCTAGCTTTGGTGGTAGCATTCCCACTCGGGCATCGCGTTTTGGACGGGCTTGATCTCGCGCTGCGTAGGCCTCGATATCTTGAATAAATAAAGTTTGTGCCAGCAAGGTGTGCTCGCCATCGCGAATATATATTAGCTCCCAGCCACCCTTGGTTGTGAGTTTGTTGTGCAGGACTTGGGCGCTGTTAAGTCCCAGCGATTTATTAGGTACAATTCGCGTTGATTTGCCAGCAGCTTTAATAATTTTTTTGATTCCAAGTAAATTTCTGTTCAAGGTTTCTAGCTTAACCACTATTCCATAAACACTTACCCCAAGTGTAAAGGTGCCTTCTGGCATGTATTGAATATGCTCAGGAATTTTATCGCCCAAAAACTTAACCATGTCCGGCCAGTTGGTGGTAGGTAGTTCGGCCAGTACCTGGGCAAGCTTTACAGCGCCGCCAAGCCGTCTAAAATCCATTTCCGTGGCTGGAATATCTAAAACAGCGGCGTTGTCGCCCAAGGAGCGCACATGCTCCGCGCCATAAAGACTTTCTAGTTCGGCAAGTCCCAGCGACTTCTGCCGGCCAAGAATTGCAACTGTTTTAATTTTATCCATTTGTATAATTTTACCCCATATTAAACATTTATAGTTATAATAATTAGATATGGAGCCCGAACAAGTACTACTCAAGAAATCCCGCTGGAAGTTGATTCTGAATGTGCTGTCATTCCTGGCACTAGCTATTTTGATATACACTCTTCGCAGCCAAATCCACCAGGTGATCAGAGATTTTGGAAAAGTACACTCACTAGTACTTTTTCTTTTGATCCCAATCGAGTGGCTCAACTATCATGTTTACGCCAAATTGCACCAGAACCAGTTTAAGACTCTAGGCAAAAAAGTCGAATACAAAGATATGTTTAAGTTGATGCTGGAGCTTAACTTTGTGAATCATATTTTGCCAAGCGGTGGGGTGAGCGGCATTAGCTACTTTAATGTCCGTACAAAAACCATGAGCATAACAACCGCCCAGTCAACGCTCGCGCAGGTGATGAAGTTGCTCATTCTATACATTAGCTTTCAGCCAATTTTGATTTTTGGCCTTTTGGTTTTAGCCATCGGCGGGCATGTCAACAATCTAATAATGCTCATTACCAGCACAATCGTAACCCTTGTGATCGTTGGTACTTTTGTTGGCGTTTATATTGTAGAAAGCCGCAGCCGTATTAACAGCTTTTTAACTTTTGTGACAAAACTTATTAACAGAATCGTTCATCTTGTCCGTCCCAAACATCCAGAAACTATTAGTATTGAAGGAGCACAAAAGACTTTTATAGAACTGCACGAAAACTATAATATCTATCGGAAAGACTGGTCGCAGCTAAAAAAGCCGTTTATGTATCTTACGATTGCCAATATTACCGAAGTGGCGGCGGTTTACACTGTCTACGTGGCCTTTGGACACTTTGTTAATTTTGGCGCGGTGGTGATTGCTTACGCGGTCGCCAACTTTGCCGGATTGATTTCTGTTTTGCCAGCAGGAATAGGTATTTACGAAGGCTTAATGACGGCTGTTTTGGTGGCCTGCGGAATTCCAGCATCTTTGAGCATCCCAGTCACGATCATGTATAGAGTTCTAAATATGAGCATCCAGTTGATTCCTGGTTATTACTTCTATCAAAAGGCCGTTCATAACGGTTTGGGCACGCCTAAAAAGTAATGGATGCTATTGTATTTACGCCCACAGATTTTGTTGGTGTTTTAAATCAGACCTTAGAATTTGCCTACCCAATCGTGACTATAGAAGGGGAATTAAGCGGATTTAGAGTGTCAAAAAATCGCTGGGTGTACTTTGATCTAAAAGACGACATATCGAGCGTGCCGTTTTTTGGCAGTGTGTTCCAACTCCCCGGGCCGTTGCAAGATGGTCTAACAGTGCGGGTTGTTGGTAGTCCGCGCTACCACCCAAAGTTTGGTTTTACCATTAGTTTTCAGTCAATAACTCCGGTGGGAGAGGGTTCGCTCAAAAAAGCTGCAGATTTGTTGCTGCGTAAATTAACCGTGGAAGGATTGTTTGAAGATTCTCGCAAACGTACCTTGCCAGATTTGCCAGAAAACATTGGCTTAATTACTGCCGCTGGTTCTGCTGCGGCTGCTGATTTTATAAAAATATTAAACGAGCGCTGGGGTGGATTGAATGTGTGGTTAAGCGATGTGTATGTTCAGGGCGAACAAGCTGCTGGCCAGATTATTGCCGCGATTAATCATTTTAATCAACTGCCTGACCCGCCGGAAGTGTTAGTTATTACGCGCGGCGGCGGCAGTGAGCAAGATCTTGCGGCATTCAACGATGAGCGCGTAGTTCGAGCGGTGGCGTCAAGTCGGATTCCTACACTTGTAGCTATCGGCCACGAAGTAGATATTAGCTTGGCAGAAATGGCTGCAGACAAACGTGCTAGCACGCCCACAAACGCTGCCATGATTCTGGTTCCGGATCGTGCTCACAAAATTGCGCAGCTGCAAACTACGCTGAGCTGTGTTGTTCGTAGAATAGAGGGCATTGCTCAAGAACAAACTAACTTGCTAAAAACCCAGGCCGAAGCTATCGCTGCCAGCACTAATAATTTGTTCAATAAAAACAGGGAATATTTACAATCCGCACATCGATTGGCCGGTGTTTACGATCCATCGGCGGTTTTGCGGCGTGGTTATGCACTGGTGCGTAGCCAAGGCAAACATATCGCGAGTATTAAACTGGTCAAAGCTAACGACCTTCTGGTCATAAATTTAAGTGATGGTACAATTAAAGCGAAAGTAATCGGAGTGAATAATGCCAAAAGCTAGCCCAAAAAGCTACCGAGAAATGTCTGCCCAGCTAGAACAATTGCTGGCTTGGTTTGAAGGCGATAACCTGGATTTAGACGAAGCTGTAGCAAAACACCAACAAGCGGTTGAACTTATAAAAAAAATGGAAGCTTACCTAAAAACTGCCGAAAATAAAGTTCGCAAACTATCAATTAAGGTTTAAAAACGTGATCGCTATATGGCTTGCGCTACTCGGGCTAGTCATAGCGTTGCAATTTACGGTGATTTTTATTGGTCCGCCGTATTTGCGAACCTTGCGGCGCCAACGGGGAATTGCGTTAGATATGCTCCATCTAAAACCCGGTCAGCATTTGATCGATCTGGGCTGCGGCGATGGAGCGCTACTAATAGCCGCCGCTAAACGTGGACTACGGGCCACGGGATACGAAATTAACCCCTTGCTGGTAGTCATTGTGTGGCTTAGAACCCGCCGCTACCGGGGCAGAGTCAAAGTGGTTTGGGGTAATTTTTGGAGCAAGCAACTAGAACCCGCCGAGGGCATATTCGTATTTTTAAGCGACTCGTACATGGCCAAGTTTGCACCATTTTTAAAAAACCAAAAGCGGCTGGGCAAGCCAAAAATCGCCAGTTACGCATTCGCCCTTCCCGGCCGCAAACCCATCGCCGAACGCGAAGCCATATTTATGTATAAGTTCTAATCTTGCAACGAGGGTGGCATTTGAGTTAACATAAGCGTATATGAAAAACCAAAGAGGCTCGGTTGTTGTGGTAGCATTGCTATCGTTCTTTTTGCTTAGCGCGCTGGCGTTTGGAGCCTGGGCGTTTATGAGCCGTCAGGACTATAAAGATCGCAGCGACCAAAAGTCCGCGGTAGCAGTTACTAAAGCAGAGGAAACCCAAGCCGCCAAGCTCAAGCTAAAATTTGACGAAGATTACAAAAATCCGAACAAGGTTTATCAGGGTTCGCCAACTTACGGATCTGTGACATTCAATTATCCAAAAACCTGGAGTGCATACGTAGACGAAACCAACCTATCGACTCCAATAAACGGGTATTTTAATCCAAATATCGTACCGGCCGCCCAAAGCCAGACGGCATTTGCGCTCAGGGTTGAGCTGGTAAATCTTACATACAGCCAGGTGATGCAGCAGTTCTCGCAGCAGGTAAAGGTCGGCAAAGCAAAAGCCATTGCCTATATTCCGCCAAAAATGGTTGGAGCGCCCAACTTGCAACCTGGAACAAAAATCGATGGGTATTTGTCTAGCGATTCAAGGACTCAGCCTGGGTCATTAGTTGTTATTAAGGTTCGTGATAAAACTTTAAAAATTTATACGATGTCTAACGATTTTGCTGCTGATTTTAATAATACCGTTTTAGCCTCGCTCACATTCACTCCTTAGCTGTCCGTGATGTTTTAAATACTCAATTTAAGCCTGACAACCAGGTGTATACTGATTAGCAATGGGGGTTAAAAAACACTATATTGATAGGGAGTTCGCCGAGCTTGCACGCCAAAAATCGGTGCTGGCGGCACTTAGCAATGACCTTATGCTGCCTTTTTTGCAGATAAAGACTAACCTGGAATCTGCTGGGGACATTAGCCTCGAAAACAAAGATGCAATGCTGGTCAGTATGGAGGCCGGGCTGCAACTTATAGAAGCATACAGATTAGCGCTTATGGGGGGGCATAATTTAGATCTCGAACCTGTGGCTGTTGGTGCGGTTTTACAAGATGTGGCGCACCAACTTTACCCTTACGCTAAACATTATTCTACAGAGGTAGAGGTAGATATAAGCGGCAAGCTCGCGCCAGTTTTAGCCCACAAGCCAAGCCTAGCGGCCGCGCTGCAAGTGCTAGGAACAAGCATTATTCGGGGACAGTCGGCGGCGGCCGACAAAGATCGCCAATCATTATTGCTAGGTGCACATCGTTCCGCTAATAATTTTATAACCACAGGAGTTTTTAGTAGTCTAGAGGGTTTTAGCAGTCAAACATTGCGCAATGCTCACCGAATGGCTGGTCGCGCTCGTCAGCCAGTCGCTGGATTACCGCTGGGTTCTGCTGCCGGTGTTTTAATTGCCGATATGCTTTGTGCTTCAATGTGGCAGCCTTTGCGAGCGGCGGCGCATCACAAAATGAGTGGACTGGCTACAAGCATTCCTGCGACCAAGCAACTTAATTTTATCTAAAATGAGCAACATTTTACTTCTTGAATCAGACCGATTGGTGGCTAATAACATAACCAAATTTTTTGATGGTTTGGGTCACAACGTGGTGTGGTGTGCGGATTCGCAGTCCGCAATTTGCCAGGCCGACACCAAAACACCAGATGCTATTATTATGGACCTGCTGCTCGCGGGCCATAGCGGCGTGGAATTTTTATACGAATTACGCAGTTATCCAGAATGGAACCGCTTGCCAGTAATCGTTTTTAGCAGCTTGGCCCCAGAAGAGTTAATTTACTGCCAAGAAGTGTTAAGCCAACTAGAAATCACAAACTATCATTACAAACCAACTACTTCACTTGACCGTCTAGGGCAGAGCCTCAGCACAGCTTTAGTCGCATGAATTCGACTAGTACAACCGGAATTGTGCTGACACGTACGGATTTTGGCGAAGGTGACCGCATTATTAAATTTCTTACGCCCGATCACGGCAAAATCACGGTTATTGCCAAAGGTGTACGGCTTAAAAAAAGCAAATTAGCTGGCAGCGTAGAACTTTTTAGTGTTAGCGACATTAGCTATATTGTTGGCCGCAGCGAAATTTATACTTTGATTTCCGCGCGGCTAGTGAAGCATTTTGGCGATATTGTTAAGGACATAGATCGGACCAACTCGGCTTACGAGTTCTTGAGTTTGATTAATAAAAATACCGAAGATGCGACAGAATCTGACTATTTCAATCTGTTAGCGACTGGGCTGGAAGCATTGAACGACTTAGACCTAGATCAGCAAATCACCAAACTGTGGTTTTATATGCAGCTGCTTAAAATAGCTGGCCACGCCCCAAATCTGCATACTGACAACCAAGGTTCCAAACTTTTGCCAAGTAAAAAATATAACTTCCAAATAGATAATATGCATTTTGTTCCGGAACCTTCCAGCAGCGGAATTTTTACCGCCAACCATATAAAATTCTTACGCTTGGGGTTTAGCGCTGCTAGCCCAAAAGTACTAAGCAGGGTAGAGAATCACGTTAAACTAACAGCGGAAACTCAAAATATAATTCAAACAATGCTAAAAAACTACACCCGCCCCTAAGCAGCTAGCGCTAGAACTCGTGCGCCATTGCAGCGAATTGATCGAGGAGGCGTAGTACCTTCATGCTCTGCCATCATAGCTAAGATCGTAGCTTCTTCGCTTAAGATATTTTCCACGTGCCCAGGTGTGCTGCCATTAAGATTTTGAGTAGTATGTGCAATTGTCCAAAATGCTTCCACAGGCTTACCCTCGGCTATATATGTTTGGGCCTCCAAAACCGCTAGAGCGGCTAGTCTCTGAGCATATTCAGGAGACTCGGGATCAACATCTCCAGAGTCTACTTCACTTCCAAGCAATTCACGTGCCAGTAGTAAGAAATCACTCACTTCGTCGCGGGCCTTTTTTATTTGATCTTTGTGCGCTTCTGGATCTAATTCCCAAGTTGCTAAAACAGTATCTTTAGCAGCCGCTAAGCCCAACAAGTCGCCAGATTTGGGAACACTGTCACCCGTCGTAGATCTCCTTAATGCAAATGCTGCATGATACTCTCCGTATGCTTTATTCGCGTCTTCTTCTGCTTTTTTCACATCACCACTTCTAAGTGCCTCGATGGCGGCGGCAAGGTCCATTGATGCTGCGAGTTCGGGGTTTGAAACATCCTCCTTCCGTTTTGGTCGCAAAACTTGGGGGCTGACCAAGTGCCCTGATCGGCCTTTTTCTATGATTTTAAGAACGGGTATTACTGATTCTTCGGAGCTCTTATTCATTTTATTTTTCTGAATCCTAGGAACATTAATAGTGATTTATACGACGCAGTGTACCATTTTATAAGCTTAAGCGCAAGGGTTTTTTTGTGATTATTCTTACAATCTCTTGGTAGGGTTGCGTTATGTCGCGAATAATGAGCTAGGTTTTTATTTTTTGCATAAATATATTGTGCAAATTTATCCACCCTAACATCCGCTCCGGTTTCAAATAAAATAAGCGATAGGTTATTTTATTTGAAGGATGTGTTTGGTAAGCTTTTTTGGAATTTTGATATCAGGGCAGCTTGATTGTCGATTCCAGTTGCTTCTATATAGCTGACATACACGCTTAGCTTGTAGTGGTTGGAAACGGATTCGATAACTTCTCGACAAGGGAAGGGGTGAATCAGTACGCTGCGTTGAAGCTGTCTAAACCCTAGCTTTTGTAACTTTAATTGCAGTATTCGTCTGTCAACTTTTTTATTTTCTGGGATATCATATAGTACGATACGCCATTTATAATCCCACTCTTTGAGCGGTTTAATTTTAAGTGATTCAAACTCAGCCTGTTCTAGGCGCTTTTTGCCCGTTTCTGTAAGCACAATGCCGTGTTCGTAATTTTCTGTTAATAGTTTGTGCGATTTCATATAGCTAAGCACTCTTCGAACTTCTCTTTCGCGAGCGTTTTTATCAAGGTGGGCAAAGTATTTGTTAAGTGGTTTATCCAGCGTGACTAAAAGGTTAGGCAGGAACAATCCGGCGGCGATTGAACCACCGACCACTGTAAATCTTAACACTCCGTCAACAATCGCAGATGTACTTTCGTTTTTAGCCATACTAATAAAATAACCTATCGCTTATTTTATTTGAAGGCTAAGTGTACTTTGGGGAGGTGATTGCGTATAATTTTCATCAAGATGAGTGCAAATTTAGAAGATATTGTTAGTTTGTGTAAGCGCCGCGGGTTTATTTACCAAGGGTCAGAAATTTACGGCGGGGAAGCCGGATTGTATGATTTTGGGCCGTACGGTGTTGAGCTGCTCAACAACCTTAAGCGGGCTTGGTGGCAGGCAAATGTGCAAAATCGCGAAAATTACGTAGGTTTGGATTCGGCGATTTTTAAAAACCCAAAAGTATGGGAAGCGTCTGGGCATACTACTGGATTTTCTGATCCGTTGGCTGAATGCAAAGTTTGTCATACGCGAATTCGGGTGGATAAAGAACTAGGCAACGTCGGCGTGGCGGCTGACGAAAAAATGGGCGAAGTTGAACTCAATAAATTATTCGACGCTAGTCGCGACAAAATCAAATGCCCAAAGTGCGGCAACAAAGATTTTACAGGAGCAAAAGCCTTTAATCTGTTAGTTAAATCAAACCTGGGTGATTTTGCCGGTGAAGACGATCGACCGGTTTATTTGCCCGGCGAAGCCTGCCAGGGGATTTATTTGAATTTTAAAAATGTGGTCGACACCACGCGCATGAAAGTGCCGTTTGGCATCGCTCAAATTGGCAAAGCTTTTCGCAACGAGATTAGTCCGCGCAACTTTTTGTTTCGCACCCGCGAACTAGAACAAGCCGATACGCAGTATTTTGTAAAACCGCACCAGAACAAAGAAGCTTACGAAAAGATTAAGCAAAACCGCTGGCAGTGGTATTTGGATATTGGTATTAAAGAACAAAATTTGCGCTGGAAGCAGCATGACAACCTGGTATTTTACGCGTCGGATGCCTGGGATATTGAGTATAATTATCCGTCGCTTGGCTTTGATGAGATGGAGGGCGTGCACGACCGGACAGACTACGACTTAAGCCAGCACATGAAGTTTTCTGGCACGGATTTGAACTACCAGGATCCGGAAACGCACGAGAAATACATTCCCTGGATTTTAGAAACTTCTGTTGGTCTGGGTCGCATGTTTTTGGCGGTTATTAGCGACGCCTATACGGTAGAAGAGATTAACGGCGAGAGCCGAACTGTGCTAAAACTAAATCCCGATCTGGCCCCGGTCCGCTACGCCGTTTCGCCGCTGCTCAAAAATAAGCCGGAGTTGGTGGCAAAAGCCCGCGAAGTTTACGGGGAATTGAGCAAAAAATTCCCTTGCGAGTGGGATGATAATGGCAACATCGGCAAACGCTACCGTCGCCAAGACGAAATCGGCACACCGTATTGTGTGGTTATCGACTTTCAAACCCTGGAAGACAACACCGTAACAGTCCGCGACCGCGACACCACCAAACAAACCCGCGTAAAAATATCCGACCTATAAACAAAACCCAATTTTAAATCATAGGGAGGTGGGGGTGATTTTTGAAGGTGAGTGGCTCCACCTAGAACCACTATAAGAAGAAAATATTGTAATAATATTATAATAATGCTAGGATGTAAGCATGACCATTAAATCTATTCAAAAAGTTATAAAAGTTGGCAGTAGCCTGGCGGTTACTATTCCGGCTCGTGAGGCTCGTAGTGCCGGTATTATGGCAGGTAGCGAAGTTGATGTTACGCTCCAGCCAACAGAAAAAGTAACTAAAAACGAACAATTACTGACGGACTACGAGAAATTCAAGCAGCAATACAGCGAAACTCTTAAAAACCTTTCGCAGAGATAACTGACCATGCGTTATTTTGATATTGAAGAGTTATTGCTCTTACACCATGTGATTATCGAAGAATTTGGCGGCTCACACGGGGTACGCGATGAAGGACGGCTGCAGTCCGCCTTGGCGGCTCCGGCACAAGATGTTTTTGGTAAGGAGCTGTATCCCTCCGTATTTGAAAAAGCGGCAGTTTACGTACGCTCTATCATTGCCGACCATCCGTTTGTGGACGGAAATAAGCGCTCAGCGATTACCTTGGCGTCGCTATTTTTGATGCGAAATGGTTATAAGCCGGTAGCATTGCCTAAAGAGCTGGAGGATTTTGCGGTGCGGGTGGCGGTAGAACACCTGAATGTTCCAGCAATCGCTGCCTGGTTTAAAAATCACTCCAAACCCAATAAATCCTGAAAACACTCACAAAGATCTGGGCACCATACATCTTATTAAGTGCTATGATTAGGGTAGTATGAAGACTGTTACGATTCGACTTAAACCAGGGGAAGAGCTCAAAGCTAGCATGGATAAAGTGGTTAAAAACCACGGAGTTAGAGCTGGTTTTGTAATTACGGCTGTTGGTTGCTTGAGCGAGGTGACTTGCCGTATGGCTGGCGCAACTCCAAAAGTTGAAGACATTCGAACATTCAAAGAAGAATTGGAAATAGTTTCGTTGGTTGGAACGTTTTCTGTTGACGGTCATCATCTTCACATATCTTTATCCGATAAAGATGGGATCGTTAAAGGGGGTCACCTAAAAGGGGGACGCGTTAAAACTACGTTAGAATTGGTGATTGGTTACGAAGAAGGAGCGAGCTTTCGCAGAAGCATGGATGAAGCAACAGGTTTTAAAGAGCTCTGTGTCTCATAGAAGTATGGATATTCCCGTGATGACAGCAGGGAGTGTTAGGCGGGATTTGGACGAGTTGGCGGATGGGGATGTGGCGAGGTTTGCTGCGCGGTTCTTTAAAACGGCCGAAGGGCAATATGGCGCGGGTGATAAATTTTTAGGAATACGGGTTCCGGTGATTCGCAAAATCTGCAAACAATATAAAAGTTTGCCGCTGCCAGAAATCGAAAAATTGCTTGCTAGTCCCATGCACGAGCATCGAATGGCGGCGCTGGTGATCATGACCGAACAGGCTAAACGAGCTGATCCGGAACTTAAAAAACGACTCTACAAAAGCTATCTAAAAAACATTAAACACATCAATAATTGGGACCTGGTGGATATTAGCTGTCCGGGAGTCGTTGGTGGGTATTTGCTAGGTAAAAATCACGCGCCGCTTTACAAATTGGCTGAATCAAAAAATCTGTGGGCAAAACGAGTGGCAATGGTTAGCACACTGCAATTTATTCGTGCTGGGCAGTTGGATGATACGTTCGCGCTGGCCAAGGTTTTATTAAATGACGATCATGATTTAATTCACAAAGCCGTTGGCTGGATGTTGCGCTGCGCCGGTGACGTGGATAGGCAGGCTTTGCTCGAGTTCTTGGACGAACACGCCCACCAAATGCGCCGCACCGCTCTGCGTTACAGCTTAGAACATCTAAATCCCACCCAACGCCAACATTACATGCGAGCCAAAGGTGCTAAAATGAACCCAAGATGAAAGAAATATTGGCAATTATTGCTGGAGTGTTAGCGGTCGTAGCAATTATTCCGTATATAATTGACATAATTCACGGTAGAACAAAACCGAATGTTGTATCTTGGTTGACATGGACAATACTTCTAGCCATTGCGACCAGCGCTGCATTTGTGGCGCACGAACCAAGAAGTGCATTTTTGACTTTAGGAGATCTGATTGGTACTGGCACTACACTTTTACTGGGTCTAAAATATGGAATTGCCAAATTCTCTTGGTTTGATGGTCTATGCCAGGCTGCGGCAGTGGTAGGCTTGGCCTTATGGTTAATTTTTAACTCGCCAGAAGTCGCAATCGTTGCCGCAGTTATAATCGATCTTATAGCCGCTATTCCTACACTTCGCCATTCATGGATTAATCCAGGCGAAGAAACCTGGCAGACATTCTTTGTTATATCCATTGCCTCGGTATTAACACTTGTGTCTTTAGATAAATTCAATGTTGCCTCTTTGAGTTTTGCAATTTACCTCTTGCTAATTAACTGCGCTATTATGTTTACGGTTTTATACCGGCGACGCACCTTAAGCTAGTTCAATGTTATGATTGAAATCTGATGAAAAAGTTAAAGCAAATTGTTAAGGAGAATATAATTCCTGTTTTGTTTTTGTGTTTTTTGTTGGGTGCGGGATTTATTTGGCTTGGCGGGCGGCTCAGTTGGGTGAACCTTTCTGACGACGGGCGGGTTAGCGACACGGTTTTGTGGCTAACAGCACTAGGGATTTTTTGGTATGCCTACGAAACTTACCAGCTAAAAATGAGCACCAGCAAGCAAGTGGATATGCAGGAAGAAATAATGCTTAACGAATTTTTGCCGATAATCGAACCACTTCAAAAGGGCAAGGGGCCGATAATAAAAAACGGCAATCTGCAAAAGTTATACTTGCGCAATTTGGGTAAGGGTCCGGCAAAATATGTTGATGTTTATGTGGGGAAAATAAAGATTAGTTCCAACCGTAGTCTGGCAGTAGAAGAGAGCGAGTTAGTTATGATGGACCTCGAAGCTAAAAAAGCCCTGGACGAGGTTATGGCAGAAGGCCCAGCTAAGCTGGTAGCAAAGATTGCCTACCAAGATATTTACGCAAGGAAGTTCAAGACCGACAATATTATTTTGGATAAAGCTGTTGGGAATAAAAATTATACGATGCGCCATGGAACCTGGGATTTTAAACGACTTTTGCCCCCAAAAAGTTAGGTACGTTTTAGGAATGGATAAGGTTTTTGAGATTACGGTACGGGTTAAACCAGCGAGCAAAAAAGGTTCTTTGGTGCAGCCGAGTTTGACTGGCGAGCTTTTGGTTTATACCAGCGAACCGGCGATTGATGGCCGAGCTAATAAGGCGGTGATTGGGTTGCTGGCGGATTTTTATGAAGTGCCAAAATCGAATGTCGAAATTGTACGCGGCCATAAATCGCGAATAAAAACCGTTCGGATTAGCTTGTAGCTGAGAGCCGGTAGTCCAGAGCAAAAAAGCAGGAAGCCAGAACCCATATTTCCAGAATTAAACCCCGGAAATAATCTGGGAGATTCGGATTTTTGAAAAAAACTATCAACCATAAACCAAAAACGATAAACTATTCATAGATGGATCAAGAACTTGCGCTAGAGATTCTGTTAGCTGGGCAGAACGTTTTGCTGACCGGGCCAGCAGGCTCTGGCAAGACTTTTGTTCTGAATGATTTTATTCGCCGCGCCCGGGCTAGTGGCAAACATGTATCTGTTACGGCAACGACAGGATTGGCTGCGACTCATCTAAACGGCAACACCATACATTCGTGGAGCGGAATAGGAATCCACAACCAGCTGGCGCCTGGGATCATAGAAAATTTAACTAAAGGCCGACGTGACACAATCGCTAAAACAGATGTTTTGATTATTGATGAGATTTCTATGCTGCATCATTTTCGCCTGGATATGGTAGATCAGATTGCGCGAAGCGTGCGTAAAGTCAACGAACCTTTTGGCGGTTTACAGGTGGTGATTTGCGGCGACTTTTTCCAGCTGCCCCCGGTAAGCAAGCGCGGCGAGGAGCTTGGCGAATTTGTGGTGAATTCAGTTGTATGGGAAGAACTAGACCCGGTAGTTTGTTATTTGAGCGAACAGCATCGCCAAAACGACGATGAGTTTTTAGAAATTTTGAACGCGCTGAGGGGCAATGATATACGCCGACACCACGCGGAACTTTTGCTTTCGCGCCAAAGTGCGGACGTCGGCGAAGCTACGCAGCTGCACACCACAAACGTAGATGTAGACGAGCTAAACTCTAGCCAGCTTCATAAACTAGATAGCGAAGAGCGCCAATATCACATGAGTACCACCGGAAAAGCCAGCTATGTGGAATCACTCAAGCGAGCTTGTTTGGCGGCAGAAACTCTTACATTAAAAAAAGGCGCGTTGATTATGTGCATAAAAAATAATCCGGAAAAAAAGTATGTCAACGGATCGCTCGGCACGGTTGTGGGTTTTGAAGAGGGAACGGGCTACCCAAAAGTTGAACTTAAAAGCGGCCGCAAATTAGTAATTACGCCGGAGTCGTGGGAGCTACGCGACGGTGACAAAAAACGTGCGTCTTTGAGCCAAATTCCGCTGCGGCTAGCCTGGGCGATCACGGTGCACAAAAGTCAGGGAATGACATTGGACGCTGCACGGATTGATTTACGCCGGGCGTTTGTGGAAGGCATGGGCTATGTGGCATTAAGCCGAGTGCGCAGCTTGGACACTTTGAGCCTGGCAGGGATTAACCAAATGGCGCTTCGGGTAAGCCCCGAGGCTCTCGAGATAGATAAAACATTGCGCAAAAAGTCAGTTATTGATGCTAAAAAGTTCGAACATTTGAGAGAAAGCGCACGTAAGCGTTCTAAGGAGCCGATCATAATAAAATCTAGTGGGAGCTGGAATGACAAGCTGGATAAAATGCGTTCAAAATATCCAAATGCATATAAACCGTGGTCTGCGGATGACGATGCTAGGTTGGTAGGGTTCTTTTCTGCAGGTAAGCCGATTACAGTCAAAAAATTAACCGAGGAATTTGGTCGCCACCCCGGCTCCATCCGAGCCAGACTCAAAAAACACTTTGGCGAGGATGCCGTCGCGGAACTAAAAACTCACAGTTAAATTTCTGTTTCGGGTTGCATTTTTGGCTCGCTGGGCAGTCCTATATCTTGTTCTGGTTCAGGGGGATTTTTTATTGGCAAGATAAATCCAAAAGTTGATCCTACGCCCAGCTGGCTGTTAAAAATCAATCGGCCGCCCTGGGCTTGTATAACTTTTTTGACCAAAAACAGGCCGATTCCGCTGCCGTCGGGGCGTTGTTTTTTAGCGTTGTCTGCACGGTAATATTTGGTGAATAAGTTTTTTTGCGATTCCTCATCGATTCCAATTCCGCTGTCTTCTACCTGAAAAGTGATATTTTGTTCATCTGACTTTAGGCTGACTGTTACGGTAGCTCCGGGTGAATAGTAGATGGCATTGTCTATCAAATTCATGATTGCTTGGCGGGTTTTTTGCTCATCGATAGAAATTACCGGCACCTGATGATCAGGTTTTTTGTATTTTAATTCTATATTTTCTTCTTTGGCTTTTTGCGCGAGAAGTTCGACTTCCTGCTCTACCATTTTATTTAGATCGGTTGGCGTGCGGGTAATTATAAATCGTCCAGTTTCCATTCGACTCACATTTAGAAAATCCTCGACCAAACGCTTCATAAGCCGCAGACGTGCAAGCGCTTTGCCCAGTAGCTCATCCTTATTAACATTAGCGCCGTGCGTTGGGTGAATAACTGTAGAAATATACCCATCCACAACAGCCATTGGTGTGCCAAGCTGGTGCGTTGCCATAGACATAAAATCATCTTTTAAATGATTCAGCTTTTGCAGGGTGGCGTTCTGCTCGGTAAGTTTATCGCTAGCGACTTCTAGCTCTTCGTAGAGTAGGTAGTTTTGTACGGCTATGCTAATTGAGTTTGTAAGGCGTTTAATTAGGTTCATCTTGTATTCGCTTACAGATGCGGCGGTTTTTACCAGACCGATAATCATTACGCCCAAGCTTTGGCCGGTGGACTTAAGGGGGCATATAAAGAACGTGTCGACCTCTAGCAGGGCCTTTAGCGAAGCGTCGTCTTCTTCCGAAATCTCTGGCCTGAACCCTCGGAAACTAGTAATAACCTGAATATCTCCGCTTAGCATGGCATAGGATAGATCGTTGTCTTTTGACGGAGTAAGGTTGAGCGCGCCAAACTGATTTTTTATTAAATCCAAACGTTCGGGGCGGATGGTTTTGCTCGTGCTAAAGCCGCGCGCCGTGCCAAGGCTACTACTTTTGCCAGCCAGGTAAATCGATGCAAATCCAAACTCGCCCTCGCTAATTAGCAAGTCGGTGATTGTTTGAATTACGGCGCTAAGCTGACCGGTTGAACTTAAAACCGCCTCGTCGATATGTTGCAATAAAAGCAGAGTTTTGTTGCGCTCGGATAGTTCTAGGTTGCGTTTATAGATTTCCTGCGTGATGTGAGCAAGTTCTGCTTCGCTGTCAGTTGCTTTTACGTTGCTATTCCACCCTAATTTCATGATGATCGTCTAGCCCGCAGCCTTTAATAAGCCTGGTATTTGTTTATTTTCCATATGAGTAAGAAAGGGTTTGGCGGCTTCTTTGCAAACTTCTACAGACAATTGCCCAAATACGGCCGAATAACTCCTGATTAACGAATCTATCACTTGGCGCTCATCGCCGCTAAACGTAATCTCATGTTCGTCACTAGACCAATTAACTTCTAAATGCTCCACGCTTTTAGCCTGTTCGATCGCCAGTGGACCAATAATATTCTCTTGCTCGGAAATTATACTCTCAGCAATTTGCATATACGGATTCATTTCGCAACAACCTTTTTGGGTGATTTTAGATTCTTATAAATAAGGTAGAACTTAATCATAGCAATGGTCATAGTGAAGTAAGCGGATAAATAAAGAAGATCTACGTATTTGCCAGAGAGGTAAGTACCTCGATTACTCTGGTAAATAAATGTAAAATCAGCGGTGTACTGTATTACTAGGGCAAAAATAATCAAGATAATTCCGGGCCGCATGGCACCACCAAGCATTTTTTTGGATATTAAATAAGCAGCGAGCGCTAGAGAGATATAAACAGCTTCACCTACGGGGTAGCCAAAGTCCAAAAAGACGGTAAGTGGTTTAGAGAAATCATACTCGTGACCTCGTAAAAATATAAAATACGACAACGCGATTAAAATGGCCGGGATAAGAGTAGCGATAACTTTATAACGATTCATTTTAAGCGCGAATTTTACGCCCATGGCTTTTGCGAGTAACGCCGCACCGCAAATGTATGATAGTGTGCTGCCAAAGTATGCTACATCGCCAAGCGATGGATAGGGGATCTGAACATGTGCTCCATAAACATAGTAGGTATAAATGAGCTGCCCAGCTTCTTGCAGTAGGAGCCCAATGGAAAAGAAGGTTAAAGCCCTGCCCATTACAGTTTTAAAGCCACCCCACTTATGAGCGCTAATCAGGCCAATAATTGCGCCGAGCAGGGCCATTACACCGTAGGTACCACCAAACCATTGTACCGATAGGCCCTGTTCGCTAACGAGAGGCTGAAGATTGAGCCACCAAAGAAAAAAGGCTGAAAAAACTGCGACTGGTAATAATATAATTTTTGTTTGTAAGTTATTCACTCAAGTCTAATTTTAATCTGTTGATTATGCTCGTGTCAATAATAAGATATGTTTGGCTTAAAGAAAGCGCATAGCATATAATCAAACCTATGTTTCCGGAGTTCCCAAGATTTAGACCTCTTACGCTGGAGGATAAACAAAACTACGATCAACTCGTAGCAGGCTACCCTGGAGTGTCCGATATCTCTTTTGCATCGCTACAAATATGGTGGAATTTAGACGATAAACTTACTGTTTCTGATCTGAATGGCAATATGGTAATTAGCTATAACCAGCCTTTAGAAATACAGGATTCGGGCTTGGGATTAGTTGGCACGTACAAGATCGACGAATCTATAAAAATCATATTCAAAGAACTAAAGGCTCAGAACAAGCAAGCCAAACTAATGCATATTGCAGAATTCGTGGTAAGTGCAATTAAATACCCCGACCAATTCGAAATCGAAGAGCAACAAGATGACAACGAGTATGTATTAAATAGTCATGAACTTGCGGAATTGAAGGGCTCCAGCCACGCTCGATTAAGGCAGCAGATTAGTCGATTCTTACGGGAAGTGGGTGGTAGAGAACTGCAAACAAAAGAGCTTAATTTGTCGGATGAGAGAACAAGACAAGAGGTCTTTGCGGCCATAGCTGGCTGGAGCGAAAAATTCAAAACAGAAAATGACCCGGAGTTCGAAGAAAAGTTAGCTATAGAAAAAACATTAAATAATTACGATATGCTAGGAATGAAGAACCTCTGCGTCTATGTGGGCGGGAAGTTAATGGCAGTGCTTTTGTATCATCAATCTGCTAATAAAAATTACTATATCGCTAATCATTTGAAGGTGGATTATTCGCTATCTAATATCTTCGACTACGCGTTCAATCAACTAGCTAAAGTAGCAGTAAGCAACGGCGTAGAATTTATTAATATCGAAATGGATTTAGGTCTAGAGGGCTTGCGAAAACATAAAAAGGGTCTAAGACCAGTTAGTTTCTTTAAAAAATATTCGATTAAGGATAAGTCGAAAACTTGAGGGGAAGCTTTCTGTAGGGTAGAGTATTTGAATGGCGAAAATATATTTAAGCAGTGCGACAGGTAAGGGTTCTACGGAAATGTCCGCTTTTGACCAGGCTTTATGCAATGCCGGGGCAGCTAATTTTAATTTGATATACTTAAGTTCGATTTTGCCGCCTGGCAGTAAAGTGATAGTCAGTGATAGGCCAATAAATCCAGAAGGTACTTGGGGTGATAAGCTGTATGTTGTTATGGCGCAACAGCGTACATCGGACCTCAACAAAGAAGTTTGGGCGGGCATTGGTTGGATGCAAGACAAAACCGATGGTAAGGGGTTGCTTGTCGAACACGAAGGCTACTCCAAAGCAGCGGTTACGGCTGACATTAAAAATAGTTTGGCGGACCTGGCAAAAAATCGGCGGCATAAATTTGGGCCGATACACATGAAGCTGGCTGGTACAACCTGTACCGACGGCAAAGGCGTTTGCGCATTAGTTGTTGCGGTATTCGAATCAGAACCCTGGAAAGCAAACTCGTGAACACGATTTTTATTGCTACTTTGGGCGGAATGATAGCACTTGTTTTATTTGGCTTGAGCGATTGGCTGGCCAGTCGGAGCAGCAAAAAGTTCGAGGAACTAGAAACAAACCTAGCTATTCAGATTCCTTCCTTTGCAATACTTTTGCCTGTATTCGTTATGTCTGGCCAGTCGTTACCTGGCAAGGGTGTGTTATTGAGCCTTTTTCTAATGGCTCTTTTTTACGTAGCGGGGTGGGTATGTTTCATAAAAGCACTGTCAACTGGCAAGGTTGGAATCGTTGTACCCTTGGCCAACATTTACCCTCTCATAGTTATTTTGATGTCCGCTATTTTTTTAACGATAAAATTTAGCGGGTTAGAACTGGGTTTTATGGTTATGATCGTAGCGGGCGCAGTTTTGCTGGCTTATGAAAAAAATAACGAAAAACTCTCATTCAAAGAATTGCACATGGAATCGGCCTTTGCGCTACTGGCCACGCTCTTTTGGGGTTTGGGCATATTCTTCCTTAACACGATTGCCGATAAAACTACCTGGCAAGTAATCGCAGGCATAGAAGGCACGCTTACGGCATTAGTCGCTTTGATTTTGTTGATTATCGTCCAAAAAAGAAAGGCTATAAAAAGCTTAAAGCGGATTCAAAAAAACAGGCTCGCTTTGTACTCGGGTGTAGCTTTAGCAATCGGAGCGGTAGGGCTTTACTATGGTACCGAAAAGAACGGCAGTGCGTTGATTCCGGCGGTTATTGCATCTGCCGCTCCGCTCGTAACTTCATTGCTTGGAGCGGTTTTTGATGGGGAACGAGTTGGGCTTATAAAGCGGCTAGGGGCGGTTAGCGTTGTGGCGGGGATAATCTTGCTTAATATTTATTAAAAACTTACGGATATTATCTTAAAATTCTCAAACTGGTATTATATTAGTAATGCAGCAACCACAAAAACAGCAAAAACCGCAAATTTACGCGTTTATAGATAGCCAGAACCTAAACGTCAGCATACAAAAGCTAGGCTGGAAGATGAACTGGCGGGAGTTCCATAAATTCCTGGCCGAAAAATACGGCGTAACCCGTGCGTTAATGTTTATTGGGTACGTTCCGGAATTCGAAGATATGTACGAAAAGCTGCACGAAGACGGCTACAGCATAGTTTTAAAACCAACTTACGACATGACGCGGCCACGTCCAGAAGCCGATCCATCCGAACCACCGGAAGAAAAAAAGCCAATCAAAGGCAACGTGGACGTAGAGCTGGTACTTTGGGCAATGAAAGACATTAATGAATACGATAAAGCCATAATTGTATCTGGTGACGGTGACTTTTTTGCGCTGGTAGAGTACCTAGAGGCGCGTGGTAAATTGCATAAAATTCTTACTCCAAATGCTCGTTACTCAAATCTATTTAATAAATACGAAAGTTACATCGAACGCATCGATCAGCACCGCCGCCAACTGGAATATCGCGACAAACGCCGCTTTAAAAAACTAAAACCTCAATAAAAAAGTGTCACTGCTGTGTTGAGTTTGGACGCGTAATAACTGGACTAATTTTGACAAGTAGTGTATAGTATGTGTTGATAGAAAACAATCCTGTTTTCTTGTGAGTAGAAAGGTGCGCGACCATGTCGGATGGTATTCGCGTCGGACTTCTGTGCATTACGGCGTTGCTGCCGGTAGTGATAGCACTCCTCAGCTTCATCTACGCCGCGGAATCCGGTGGGTTGAACTCGTGGATGCGCTTGCCAGCGGCGCTGCTGTGGTTGGTGGCTGTCGCGGTCTTCGCCGGCTTCGGCGTTGATTCGCAGAGTTACTTCGTGGCACAGGGCCACGGAAGTGAGCCGATCGCCGGCTACTGGGGGTTCGGAGGGCTACTGACCGTTCTCTCGGCACTGACGATGTTCTTTGCTGCCGTCGAGTAGCGCCAGCAATCATCGCCCGTCTTGAAACACAGACTGATCCTGGCACGGGAGCTAGAGCAAGGATGCTCGTTCCCGTGGTCTGTGCCAGAAATGTGTATTGTTCTGCCTCCGGCGAGCTCTACATATTTCTGGTCCAGGTCATCTTTATTTTTAGTTTAGCTACCAAAAACCCAACTTGGGATGCTGCGGTTACTGTATTATAAAAAGCATGTCAGAATTTAGTTTTGTTATTGAAGATCGGGTGGGTTTGGCGCGGACGGGGGTTATTACAACTCCGCATGGGCAGATTAAAACCCCGGCTTTTATTCCGGTGGGTACTCAGGCCTCGTTAAAAGCGCTGACACCAGAGCAGCTAAAAGCCGTGGGCGCGCAAGCCGTGTTGGCTAATGCTTATCATTTATATTTGCGTCCCGGGCCGGAAATTATCGACCGTGCTGGGGGACTGGGCGCATTCATGAATTGGGACCGGCCAACATTTACCGACAGCGGGGGATTCCAGGTTATGAGCTTAGGATCGGGCCATAAAAAAGTAATTAATATGAACGCCGAAGATATAGACGAACCCACCGCCAAAAAAGAACGTCTAGCTTGGGTTGACAACGAGGGCGTAACTTTTAAATCGCATATCGACGGGTCTAAACATCGCTTTAGTCCAAAAGTTTCCATGCAGATTCAACATCAATTAGGCGCCGACATTATTTTTGCGTTCGACGAACTTACAACCCTGTACGACAGCTATGAATATCAGCAGGAATCTCTGCAAAACCGAACTCACCCTTGGGCGGCGGCTTCGCTTAAAGAACACCAACGCTTAAGCATCGAGCGCGCCGGAAAGCCATACCAAGCTTTATTTGGCGTGATTCAGGGCGCGCAGTACCAGGATTTGCGGCGTCAATCGGCAAAGTTTATGGCCAGCCTGGACTTTGACGGATTCGGCCTGGGCGGGGCATTGACCAAAAACGAACTGGGCGACATTGTGCGCTGGATGGTAGAGGAGCTGCCAGAAAATAAACCCAGGCACATGCTGGGAATTAGCGATCCCTCCGACATATTCACTTGCATAGAAAACGGCGCAGATACTTTTGACTGCGTTTCGCCGGCACGTTTGGGTCGCAGTGGTGCGCTTTATTTGCCATCGGGGCGCATAAACATTACAAATCAAAAATACAAGGGCGACTTAAGCCCGCTTGACGAATCGTGCGATTGCTACACCTGCAAAAACTACACACGCGCATACCTGAGTCACTTATTTAAAGCCCGCGAACTGCTTGCTAACACCTTGGCCACAATCCACAACGAGCGTTTTATTATTCGTCTGGTTGACGATATTCGCGGCCATCTTGCCGCCGGAACTTTGCCCAAATTCAAAACCCAGTGGCTTAAAAATTACTATTCTTAAACGTAAGATTTAAACGGCCAGGCGGAAACAATTAACCTCGTCGTGCTACACTAAGTGCGAAGCATGGGACAAATATTACCACCATGGCTGTATGATCCTAAATACAGCTATGCAGATAACCTTAAATACGGTCCGTTTGGCGACTTTAACAAACAACTAAAATACAAAAATAGCGGCCAGCCCCAGTGTGATTTTTTTGACACGCCTGTTTATTCGCCATTTGGCATTGCTGCTGGGCCGCTGCCAAGAGCAAAGTTTATAGCTTCGGCGCTTGATCGCGGGTTTGATATTGTCACTTTTAAAACTGTTCGCTCTCACCAATATCCATGCCACGATCACCCCAATGTCTACCCGCTCGATGCTAGTGATATCGACCTTATGAGTAGCAGGTCGATTAAAGTAAAAAATGATTTCGAGCCGCCACTTAGCATAGCTAACTCGTTTGGAATTCCTTCTTTTGAGCCGGAAGTTTGGCAGCAAGAAATCAAAGAATCACTCAGGCTAATAGGCAAAGGACAGGTGTTGCTAATCGCTTTTCAAGGCACAATTCCTGCCGCTGGCGGACATAGCGCATTCATTAACGATCATATTGAAGGCATCGGTAAGTTAATGGATGTTGGTGCGAAAATCATCGAACTAAACCTGAGCTGTCCGAATGAGGGACATTCAAATCTACTTTGTTTTGACCTTAAAACTACGAGCCAGATTGTACATGAAATAATGCGAAATTACCCTAAATTAAAATTAATTACAAAAATTTCTTATATAAGCGACGATAAATATTTGCATGATTTTATTAGGCGGATTGGCCCGATAGTGGTCGGCATTACCGCGATAAATACCGTGCCGCAGAATATTGTAGACATGAATGGGAAGCAGGCATTTTCTGGTGGCGATTCACGTCTTCAAGCCGGAGTGAGTGGGGCGGCAATAAAGCCGCTGGCTATTGATATGGTAAAAAGGCTTAAAAAACATCGTGACGAGTTTGGCTATGATTTTAAAATAATTGGGGTTGGAGGAGTTATGAACGCCCAAGATTTCCACGATCACCGCGCAGCTGGCGCCGATTTTGTGATGGGGCTTACCGGCGTGATGTGGAACCCAAACCTAGCCGCCGAGATCAAAACTGCTCTTTAGGCTTATGCTTGCAAAGGTCAAGATTTAGACTACAATTTTTAACAGATTGGACAGAAGTTTAATTGCAAATCAAAAAGAAAGGTTCGGTGCCAGTCAATGAACTACGCAGTCAAGTCCGACAGCCGAGGGTGGCTGTACTTGATGAATAGTTATCCCAGTGACGGCTGGGACGGTGCAGCTGCAGTCATTGCCAGACATGATGCGCAGGTCCGCCAGCTTGAGCAAGAGCTCGACGTTTCAGAACCTGGCTGGCACGACCGGCTTGACAACCCGCCAGCAAGACGGACTCACCCCGCCAGCTGAGCGAGGAGGCCCCCCACTAACCCCCCGACTTGAAGGCCCCTGGCCTCGTCGGGGGTTCTTCATTTTATAAAACTTTTCCGGAACCGGGTGAGACTAGGATTCTTCCTTTGTTGTAGACACTAACTCCGCGGATAGTTGCGGATTGGACTTTGCCGATTACGCGTCGGCCGGCAAATGGTGTCCAGCCGCATTTGGTTTGCAAACCCTCGTTGCTAATTTGATATTCGCTCATGTCGAGCTTGATAAACGTTTCCCTGTCAATTTTTAAGCCAAGAATTTTAGCTGGGGAATAATGCAGCAGATCAAGAAGTTTTTTGCGGTTTAGTTTGCCTTCGGCTTCAGCCGTTAACATTAAGGGCAGGGTGGTTTCTAGGCCGGGGACACCGAATGGTGGCTCAGTACTAACTTTTTCGTCCCTAGTGTGCGGAGCGTGGTCGGATTCGATTACATCTACAGCGTCCAAATGTTGCCATAAAAAGTCTTGCTCGGCTTTGGTTTTTAAATATGGCTTCATGTGGGCATAGGCGCCAAGCAATTCGGCATCTTTGTTGGTTAAAAATAGATGGTGCGGCGTGATACCGCAGGTAATTGGAAGTCCTTCTTCTTTGGCGCGCATTACGAATTCTAATTCTGCGCGGCTGGATACGTGGCAAATGTGGGTTGGTTTTGGGTTGGCGCGCAGAGTCGACAAAACCAAATCAGATACATCGTCTTCGGCGTGCAAAAGAATTGGTTTATTAATCTGCCATGCTTTGTAGATATCGGTCAGTTTGTCTTTGTTGATTATAAATCCGCCGGTAGTTAAATTTAGGTAAACTTTTAACCCTTGCACTTTATCTACGACTTTAGCGAACTGATCAAAATTATCGCCCAGAGTTCCAAAATAAAAGCCGATGTCGCACGCAGTTTGTTTGGCTGCGCTGGCAGTTTTGGCATCTAATCGCTGCGCGGTGGTGATAGGCTGCAAGTTGTTTGGCATATCAAAAACCGTTGTGAACCCGCCGGCAAGCGCTGCGGACGAGCCGCTGTAAAAATCTTCTTTATGAGTTTGGCCAGGGTCACGCAGATGCACATGCATGTCGATCAGGCCGGGAAGAGTAATTATTTTACTCATAATTTGTTAGTCAAAAGCATATCTAAAAGCGCCATTCTTAGCCAGAGGCCGTTGCCGGCTTGTTCAAAGTATTTTGCTCGCGGGTCGCTGTCTACCTCTGGGGTAATTTCGTCCACGCGGGGCAATGGGTGCATAATTATTGTGTTTTTTGGCATAAGCTTTAGAGCGTTAGTATCAATAATAAATCCGTTGCCTGGGTCTTGTTCACCGTCTTCTAGTCGCTCTTTTTGCAGCCTGGTCCAGTAGACTACATCGGCATTCTTGAACGCATCTGCCATGCTGTCGGTTTCGGAAAACGATGTACCAGAACTAACAAGCGCTGATTTTATGTCGTCACCAATTTTAAAAGCTTTTGTAGAAACAAAGGTGATGTGATTGTCTTTAAAATTAGACAGCAGTAGGGCGAGCGAGCGAGCGGTGCGGCCGTATTTAAGGTCTCCGCCGATTACAATTTTTAAATTATCTAGGCGGCCGTGGCAACGTTTGATTGTGTAGGCATCAAGCAGGGCTTGGGTGGGGTGTTCGCCTTTGCCGTCGCCGGCATTGATGAGCGGGGCAGTGCTAATGCAAGCCGCGCGGGCGGCGGCACCGGCTTCGTGATGACGCATCACTACTGCGTCAAAGTGGTATTGATTGAACATTTGAAAAGTGTCTTCGATAGTTTCGCCCTTAGCGGCAGAAGAAAATTCGCGGGCGTTTTCTGTACTAACCACGCCCATTCCCAGCTTAAGCGCGGCTGTTTCAAAACTGGTTCGTGTTCTGGTGGATGGTTCGTAAAAAATGCTGCAAAGTTGTTTGCCGTAGTGGAGTTTGGCCAGCTTGGCGCGACCGGCGACCGCAGAATGCTCTTGCCTAATTTCGTCAGCTCGCTTAAAAAGCTTGTCCATTTGACCCACGCTAAACTGGTTAATAGAAATCACATGCATACGCACCTCCTGTTTTCTATGTCCCAGTATTTATTATTAGCTGGTAAAACTCAAATTGTTTGCGTGCGGGCTTTATAGGACTTTCGCACTTTTCTGTAGATAACAGGGTGTAGCTGGTTTGGACGAAAACTGTTTAGGTTTTTGAGGAGTAGCTATAGCTACACCGAGAAAAGATAGGCAGTTTGTTGGTCAGTCAGCTATGGTCTGTTGCTATGGAAAAGTGCGAAAGTCCAATGCGGTGAATTAGTTGTGTTATAAAAAATTAAGGCAGGGTTTTAGTGGCTGTGCCAGGACGATGCTTTTGGGGCGGCACCGTCCTGGCGAGAGATTTTGATTGTATCGCTGCGCGTTAGGCGCAGCGCCTAGCGCGCTCGGAATAGTCGTCGGATGAACCTCCTGACCCTGCCCGTCAAGGCTGCGTAGTTCCTGAGCATCGCATCGATCTCTTCTGTGATGTAGTCATCATCGCTCATTGCTTTTTTGCTCCAGTCGGTTGAGGTTTGGTTCCCTAAAAAGAAGAAGCACTACCCGGAAAAGCGTTCCTTGAGCATATAAAAACCCTGCCTTGTTAAAAAACTCCTTTTGGATCTGCCAAATCTGGCGAACCGCAAAAGATAACGATATTATACTACTAATTAACTAATAACGCAAAAATTTATTCCAAGGTAAGAGTGGTGCAGCGGATGTAGCCGCCGCCTTTGCCGAGTTCTGTGATGCGCGGCGTAATGGTTTTTAGGCCGCGGGCTTCTATGGCTGCTTTAAACTGCGGCGCGCTGTTGCTCATTACCACAGTTTGACCGGTGCTAAGTAGGTTGCAGGCAAAATTTTCGACGGCTTCTTTGTGGCTGACTTCGATTTTGCCCATCGGCAAGGCGCTGATTTTGTCCTGACTTTGCGGCGTAAACGCGCTTGGGCACCATGCTATAAGGTTGGGTGTGAGTACGGACAGCGCCAGGTCGATGTCGTAGAAAAAACTGTCCGGCCAGCCAGTAACGGAGTTGATCAGTGGTTGGCCATAATCGTCTAATTTAGGAACGGTTTGCAAGGAAATTACTTTAAAACCAAGAGTGTCGGCTAAAAATTTGTGAATTGCTGGGTCGGTGCGGTAGGTAGATCCGGCGAATAAGTAATCGCCGCAGGGCAAGGCGTCGCCCTGGCCACTAAAACGCATAGGTGGTTTAGTGACTTCTTTGCCGAGTTCATGGAGTACTTTTTCTGCATAAGGTTCCTCGCTCGAGCGTTTGTTTGGCAGGGAAGACAACACGCACTTGTTGCCGCGGCAAAGTCCCCAGTTGGCAGTGTAGACGCCGTCCTGGCAGCCAGGCGGGGCGTCAACCTTAACTATTTCTACCCCGGCTTTTTTAAGTGCGGCTTGGATTGACTTGTGTTCGGCGACAGCTGCGGCGGTATCTACCGCAGGACCGGAGCCGTAGTAAGGATTAATGGCGAATTCATCCGTAAAATATTCCGCCCCAGACATTAAAACTTTTTGATTCATGAATAGCCTTGATTATATACGATTTTTTAATCTTATAAGCATGAATGGTGTAAAAACTAACACAAATTATCATAAAATCGGCGATCGCCGATTTTATGATAATTTGAATAAACTTCAATTTAGGGGTGGTTCTTGTATGGCTAAAGCTGTTGGGTCGCCAAGTGTCCACGATGTAGTGAGTACGTGCATAAAATTTGCGGGCCGTGAGATATTCTAGTACAATCTATATTTAAGTGTTGAGTAAAAATCTAACAACTTATTCTAAAGCAAAATCGGATAATAATCGCTCCGCAAGGGGCGATTTTTCTTTTAAAAAAGCTATTCTAACTCTCGGCGATGGTAGAGAATTTAGTGGACGGCAGCCGATGTGGCAAGACGGTGTGTTTGAGGGCGAGGTGGTGTTTAATACCGGAATGAGTGGTTATGTTGAGTCACTGACCGATCCAAGTTACGCCGGGCAAATACTAACTTTTACCTATCCGCTGATTGGAAATTACGGGGTTAATCCGGATGACGGGGAGTCTGGCAAAATCCAAGCTAGCGGCGTTATTGTGAGTGAGGCGGCCGTGCATTACGCTCATGCGAAGGCCAAAAGTTCGCTATTGGAATGGCTAAAAAGCCAGAGCGTGCCGATCATTTTTGGAGTAGATACCAGGGCATTAACCAAACATTTGCGAACTCGCGGCACAATGCTTGGAGCGATTAGTGCTGGCAAAGTTGATCCAAAAAAATTCAGCTTTGAGCCCAAGTTCGTAACGATCGCTCGTCCAGAAATTTACAATGCAAACCAAAAAAAGAAGGTTATTTTGGTAGACTGCGGAGCAAAAGCCAACATTTTGCGCGAGCTGCTAAAGCTGCCCGTGCAGGTTAAGCATGTACCGATGGACTATGATTTTAGCGGCGAGGAATACGACGGCGTACTTTTGTCTAACGGCCCGGGCGATCCAACGGATTATAGGGCCACGGTGGCGATCGTCAAGAAAGTCTTAGCTCGTAACAAACCGGTTTTTGGGATTTGCCTGGGAAGCCAAATTATGGGATTGGCGGCCGGCGCTTCTACTTATAAATTACCGTTTGGGCACCGTGGCCACAACCAGCCATGCCAGGAATCGGGCTCGGGTAAATGCTACATTACCAGCCAGAATCACAGTTACGCGCTTGACGATAAAAAACTACCAAGTGGCTGGCGTGTATGGTTCCGCAACTTAAATGATAATTCCGTAGAAGGAATTATTCATAAATCCAAACCATTCTTTGCAGTGCAGTTTCATCCGGAAGCCGCCCCCGGGCCCACCGATACTAATCATTTATTCACTAAATTTTACGAGCTAATAAAATGAGCACAAAAATAAGGAAGGCGATCATTTTCGGCTCTGGCGGTCTGCGCATAGGCCAGGCTGGCGAGTTTGATTATTCTGGATCGCAGGCCATTAAAGCATTAAAAGAGGATGGGATAGAAACGGTGCTGATTAATCCAAACATTGCGACCGTGCAGACCGACCACGATATGGCGGACCGGGTTTACTTTCAGCCGCTTAACGTGGGCGAAGTTACCAAAATTCTAAAACGCGAAAAACCAGACGCCGTACTGCTAAGTTTTGGCGGCCAGACCGCGCTAAATCTGGGACTAAAATTATACGAAATCGGCGTGTTTAAAAAACTTGGCATTAAAGTTCTGGGTACTCCGGTCGACACGATCAACATAACCGAGGACCGCGAACTTTTTAAAGATGCGCTAAAACAGATTGATATTAAAACAGCTCGCAGTATCGCCACGTATGATTTAAGCGGAGCGCTTGCGGCGGCCGAAAAAATCGGCTATCCGGTAATGCTGCGCTCGGGCTTTAGTCTTGGCGGACTGGGGTCGGGCAGGGTAAACAATGCAGACGAACTTCGCAAAAAAGCCGCGCCGGCGTTTAAAGCGGCCCCACAAATTTTGATAGAAGAATACCTGCGCGGCTGGAAAGAAATCGAATACGAAGTTGTGCGCGACCGAGCAGGCAACACAATTACGGTCTGCAACATGGAAAACTTTGACCCAATGGGAATTCACACTGGCGAGAGCATTGTGGTGGCACCGTCGCAAACTTTAACTAACCGCGAATATCATCATTTGCGTGAAGTAGCGATCAAAACCATTAACCACTTAGGAATAATTGGCGAGTGCAACATCCAGTACGCCCTTAACCCAGAAAATGGCGACTATCGGGTTATTGAAGTTAACGCTCGGCTTAGCCGTTCCAGCGCGCTAGCGTCTAAAGCGACCGGCTATCCGCTGGCATTCGTGGCAACCAAACTGAGTTTGGGCAAGCTTTTGCCTGAGCTTAAAAACGCTGTGACTGGTCAAACATCGGCATTTTACGAACCGGCGCTGGATTATTTGGCACTAAAAATGCCGCGTTGGGATCTAACCAAACTAAAATCTAGCGACCATCAAATTGGATCAGAAATGAAGAGCGTGGGAGAAGTTATGGCTTTGGGGCGGTCGTTCCCAGAAGTTCTGCAAAAAGCAGTGCGTATGCTAAATATTGGTGCCGACGGACTGAGCACTGAGCTGCATGATTTTGACGATCCATTAGAAGAAATTACTCGTGCCACTGATCGGCGGTTGTTTGCAATTTATGAGGCGCTTAAAAGTGGGGTAAGCGTGGACAAAATTCACGATCTGTCTAAAATCGACAAATGGTTTTTGGGTCAAGTTGCCGACATCGCGCATATGGAAAGCGAGGTCAAAAAAAATAATCTGAACGAGGATTTACTGCGGGCGGCTAAGCAAGTCGGATTCTCCGACAAAGCACTGGCTTTTATAAAAGGTAAGACAGAAGAAGAAATTAGAAGACGCCGACTAAAGCTCGGAATCAAACCCGTAATTAAACAAATCGACACACTTGCTGGCGAGTTTGACGCTAAAACTAACTATCTTTATACGACCTACCACGGGCAGGAAGACGACATTGAGCCACTGGACGGTAAGGCCGTTGTTGTGGTTGGTTCTGGTCCGTATTGCATCGGTTCGTCGGTGGAGTTTGATTGGTGTGCGGTTAATACTGCTAAAACTTTGCAGGCCCGTGGGCGCAAAACAATCATTGTTAACTCCAATCCAGAGACGGTTTCGACCGATTTTGATCGTTCCGACCGCTTGTATTTTGAGGAATTAACGCTGGAGCGAATGCGTGATATTGCTGATTTTGAACGCCCGCAGGGAATTATTGTGTCCGTGGGTGGGCAGATTGCTAACAACCTTGCGTTGCCGCTAGAGCGGGCAGGTTATCCGATTCTTGGAACAAAAGCTAAAGACATCGACCGCGCAGAAGACCGGCAAAAATTTTCGGCCATGCTCGGCGAGTTCAATATTGATCAACCCGCCTGGCAAGAAGTTTCTAGCCTTGCGCGCGCCAAAGTTTTTGCGGCTCGTGTTGGCTATCCGGTTTTGATTCGCCCATCATATGTTTTGTCCGGCGGGGCGATGAACGTAGTTGGTAACGAGCAAGAACTTGCCCGGTATCTAAAAGAAGCAGCAAAACTGTCGCCCGACCATCCGGTGGTGATTTCGCAGTTTATTACTCATGCGAAGGAGTTAGAAATTGACGGAGTTGCCAGTAATGGCCAGCTGATTATATATGCCATAAGCGAGCACGTAGAAAATGCAGGCGTACATTCCGGCGATGCGACTGTGGTGTTCCCGGCGCAGAGTTTGTATCTAGAAACAGTCCGTCGAGCCAAAAATATTACGCGCCAAATTGTCGCCAACCTAAACATTACCGGCCCGTTCAACGTGCAGTTTATTGCCAAAGATAACCAGCTAAAAGTAATTGAATGCAATGTGCGGGCGTCGCGTTCGTTTCCGTTTATTTCTAAAATTTCCGGGCACAACTTTATACAAATTGCTGCAGAAGCGATTTTAGGAATAGAAAATAATATTCGCTACCAAACTTTGGAGTACGATTACGTTGGAGTGAAGAGTCCGCAATTTTCTTACAATCGACTAAAAGGTGCCGATCCAGTGGCGGGTGTAGAGATGGCTTCTACCGGGGAAGTGGCCTGCTTTGGCAGCAGCTTGGACGAGGCATTTATGCGCTCGTGGTTGGCGACCGAACAAAATCTAAAAGGCAAAAATTTGTTTCTCGCATTGCCGGATGAATATAAATTCAAGTTTGTTGAAGTTACGGCAAAGCTTATCAAAAAGGGCTGGAATGTATATACTACTCCCGGTACGCACGACTTATTTAAAGAGCACGGGGTGCAGACGACGCTTCTTTATAAAATCAAAGACCGCCGCGAACCTAGCGTAGAATCCGCAATTGCGGACCAAAAAATATCGCTGATGATCAGTATTCCGGCCGAAGACGGGCTGGATGGAAACGACGGCTACATTATCCGGCGTGTAGCAATCGATAATCACTTGCCACTAATTACCAACGGCGAACTCGGTCGCCTGCTAGTTAAGTGTTTGGGCGACTTAGACATTGATGGTTCACAGCCAAAAGCCTGGCAAGATTATCTACTAACAAACCACAAGCGCTGAGGCAAAAACTGATACAATAGATTTTAGAATGCAAGAACAAACGGATTTTAAATTTCCTAAGGATTTTTTATGGGGGGCGAGTCTTTCTGCTCACCAATCAGAGGGCGGGAATCATAATCAGTGGACTGTATGGGAAAGGGACCACGCCGATGAATATGCGCGCACTGCTAAAGATCGTTTAAGCGGCTTGCCTGGTTGGAAGAATTTTAGTAAAGAAGCGCAAACACCTGCCAACTATATTTCTGGCAAGGGCATAGATCACTATAATTTATACAAAAAAGATTTTGATATAGCTAAAAAATTAAACCTAAACACTATGCGCGTAGGCATTGAATGGTCCCGAATAGAGCCAAAAGAGGGCGTGTGGGATCTAGACGAGATCGAACACTATAAAAACTATCTTGGTGAACTGAAAAAAAGAGGGATCGAGCCGATGTTAACTTTGTGGCATTGGACGGTTCCAGTATGGTTTGCCGACAAGGGCGGTTTTTTAAAGCGCCGCAACCTAAAGTATTTTGAACGTTTTGTACACAAAGTAGGCCAGGAACTTATCGCAGACGTTAGGTATGTGTTAACTCTCAACGAACCCAATGTTTACGCATCTTTTGGGTATTTAGCTCCGGAGCCCAACACCGGACCGTGGCCTCCCAATGATCATGGCCTACTAAAATTCGGCAGGGTTTATCGCAATTTAACATTAGCTCACCGCCGCGCTTATTACATTCTTAAGCATCAAAAGCCCGGTTTGCAAATTAGCCTGGCCTCGCAGCTGGCGAATATTCAAGCCAAAAGGCCGCATAATTTTTACGACGAGCTGGTAACAGAATTTATGCGATATTTTTGGAATTGGTGGTTCTTGCGCCGCGTTCGCCGCGAACAAGACTTTATAGGAGTTAATTATTACTTTAGTGATTACTATCGGTTCGCATTGCCGTTTAAGATCGACGACCCCAAGGTACCCTTGAGCGATGTGGGCAGTTACATGGAGCCAGAAGGAATCTATCCGTTGCTGCTGCGAATATGGGCGCATTATGGCAAACCGATCATCGTTACAGAAGGTGGTTTAGCTGATTCGCAGGACGAATATCGGCGCTGGTATATAGAAGAGACGATCGTAGCAATAGAGCGGGCATTGAGCGAAGGGGTGGACGTTCGCGGTTATATGCACTGGAGTTTGCTAGATAATTTTGAATGGAGTTACGGTTGGTGGCCCAAGTTTGGACTGGTTAGCGTGGACAGAAAACATGGGATGAAGCGTCAGATTCGCCCCAGCGCCAAATGGTACGCGCAGCGCATAAAAAACCTATCTAGTTAATCTGCACAATAGCGTCTACCAAATCGTACTAAACGCCATATATTGTGTAATACTGGGCGGAATTGTGATCCTGTGGAAAAGTGCTCAGTATGCGAGCGCTTTTTTAGTATAAAACACTTGCAAGTGGGTAGTGGTGGGTAGTATATTCATGGCAGTGGGTAAATGTGGGTAACCCAAAACAGGTTACCTAACTAAAAACAAAAACCACTAGTAGAAAAACCATGGGAGATTACTTTGAAAGGAAACTCGATGATAAGCGGCGGTTGACCATACCGACCGAACTTAGGATTGAGTTTGAAGACGGAGTAGTTATAACCAGAGGTTTTAAAAAAAATTATCTCCACCTATACCCCAAAGCAGTGTGGGAATTGCAGGTCGAGCCGCAGCTTACAGGACAAATCCTGGATGAGCGAACAGCTGATTTGAACGTGCAATTTAGGATGGGCAAAGCTGATGGCGGAATAGACCAAAAGCAAGGCCGCATTCAGTTGCCGCAGCATTTGCTGGACACCGCGGGTATAGAACGCGATGTTGTTGCTGTTCGGGCTGGCCAATATTGGCGGCTAATGAGCAAGCAATCGGCCGAGTCGCTATAGCGGGATAGGTAGATCTTTAACAAATTGGTAAGTAAACAAGAACTATCGAGATTAGCTATTCGGCAGTCAGCAGGTGGATCAATAGGGTAACCACCTTTAAAAACCCTCGTACATTTTTCTCTCACTAACACCTCCCAAAACTCCACCTAAAAAAGTCCCTTAACAAGACTTTTTACAACGTAAGCGAAAAAGTAAGAGACCCCGCACCTGAAACTGCTCATGTTGCTTCGCACCGAAATTAACTAAAATCTAACGATTCTAGGAAATTTCATGCAAGTATCAGAGCAACTTTTCAACCACAGGGTTGAAAGCAGTTTCAGGTGCGGGGCAAAAAATCGCGCTTCTTCGCTTCACATTAGCTCATTAACCACTTAATGAGCTTCAACAAAAACAAAAACAACCGTTAAAACAAAAAGCTGGCTGCTGATTAGGTGATCTTGCAAAAACAAAAATATGAAACAAACACAAAAACAACACACACCAGTCATGCCGATCGAAGTACTCGAATATCTGGCTCCCGATAGTGGGGAGTCATATTTGGATTTAACGGCAGGTTACGGCGGCCACGCTAGCTTAGTTATTGAGCGGACCAAAAGTCCAAACAAAACAACTCTAGTTGACCGAGACGCATCAGCAGTTGATGAGCTAACCAAACAGTTCGGCGACAAACCTCAAATCATTCATGCGGACTTCTTTTCTGCTAGCGAACAGCTGGTAGGCGAGGGTAAGCAATTTGATATGATCCTGGCAGATCTAGGTGTAAGTTCGCTTCATCTAGATAAAACCGAACGCGGGTTTAGCTTTAAAAATGAAGCGCCGCTGGATATGCGAATGGACGAGCGCCAAAAACTGGATGCCTACCGCATAGTTAATACCTATAAAGAGGATAAGCTGACCCAAATCTTAAAAGATTATGGCCAGGAACCAAAAGCTCGCTCTATCGCCAAACGCATTATTCGCAGCCGCCCAGTGCGCACTACCACTCAGCTTGCCGATATCGCCAAAAGTGTTTGGCCGGGCCACAGTAAGGTTCATCCTGCCACTCGCACTTTTCAGGCACTACGGATCGCAGTTAACGACGAGCTGGGGCAGCTGGAAAGAAGTTTGCCACTGTGGTTGGAACTGCTAAATCCGGGTGGACGGCTAGTTGTAATAAGCTTCCATAGTTTGGAGGACGCAGTTGTTAAACAGTTTTTAAAAAGTCACGGCGCAGATACTTACGATGCTGACCTGCGTTTACTTACCAAGAAGCCAATTACGGCTTCGACTGATGAAATAGTTTTAAATCCGCGTGCCCGCAGTGCAAAATTGCGAGCCGCAGCGAAAATAAAAAATCACTCGTTAGAAATAACGAGCAAAAAGAAAGGATAGGGATAACTCTCAATGTCAATTGAGGTAAAAGATAGATCCCGGCAACAAAAAGTCCAAGTTAGAATAGTGCACGAACGCTAACTAGCTTGGGGAACCGGGCCCCCGCACCTGAAACTGCTTACGCTGCTCTAGTATCGAGAATAGAGTAAAGTCGAATTAATCTAGAAAGTTTAATAAGCGTCACAGCAATTAATTAACCGCAAGGTTAAAAGCAGTTTCAGGTGCGGGGCCAAGAAAAACAAAAATATGACATATTCAAGCTCCGTAGCCATGAGCCGGCGCACATACGTCCGGCGAAACCAAAATGTAGTATCGTTTAAAGCTCGCGCTCGCAGTTTAGGGCCTGTTAGCAATGCGATTATTTTAATCGTTTTGGCCTGTCTGATTGGCCTGCTTTATTTGACCCAAGTTACAAAAACTAACAGTTTTGGCTACACAATTAATAATTTACAGCAAGAACAAGCTAAACTTACCGACCAAAAAGCTGATCTAGAAGTAATGTCTGCGCGTTTGCAGTCGCTTGATCGGGTTAGTTCTAGCCAACCAGCTAAAAATCTTGTTGCTGCTTCTCCGTCCGGCGTAGTTTCTCAGTAACTAATCTAAATGCAGCCGGTAAAAAGCAAACTTGCGATTACTCCCAGGTACCGTATTAATATTTGGTACGCTGGTCTTATATTTATTCTCGCATTGTTTGTGGTCCGGTTATTCTACTTGCAAGTTATTCGCCACGATTATTACCGTCAGCAGGCGTTAAGCGATCAGCTAAAAGAGTATTCGCTGGTTGCACCGCGCGGCACTATAGAAGCCCAAAACGGCGACAGTACAGTGCCTGTTGTGCTTAACCAAACCCTGTACACACTTTATGCCGACCCATCTTTTATTAAAGATGCTGGCAAGAGTGCGGCAAAACTAATTACTATCACAGGGGGCGATAAATCCCAGTATGTGGATCTTATGAAAACCCCTAAAAGCCGCTACGTCATCCTGGCTAAACGATTAAGCGAAGATCAAAAAAACAAAATTACTAGCTTAAAGTTGCCAGGAGTTGGCGCTCAAGCGCAAAACTATCGCAACTACCCGCAGGGTAATCTTGCGGCTCAGCTGCTTGGATTTGTAAGTAACGACGGCAAAGGAACTTACGGACTCGAGCAAGCCATGGATAAGCAATTGTCTGGCACGCCCGGCAAACTAAAAGCCATTACTGATGCGGCTGGAGTTCCACTGGCGGCCAGCAAAGAAAACATTCAAATAGATCCTAAACCCGGTAAAAAAGTTATTTTAACCATTGATCTCGCCATGCAAAAACAATTGGAAAGCCTTTTGAAACAAGGGCTGGATAAAGCCGGTTCAAAATCCGGCAGTGCGCTAATAATGGATCCTAACACCGGTGCTGTAAAAGCTATGGCCAACTGGCCTACGTTCGATCCAGCCCAGTACTACAAAGAACAAGATGCCAATGTATTTAATAATGCCGCCGTTTCTAGCCCGCTCGAAGTAGGTTCGATCATGAAGGTTTTAACCGCCGCCGCCGCGCTCGACCAAGGGGCAATCAAGCCCGACACAAGTTACTACGACCCAAGCCGCTGGGATCTAGACGGCCACACTATTACAAATATCGAGGAGGACGGCGGTGCTGGCACTCATAATATTGCAAGCATTTTAAACCTGTCTATAAATACCGGTGCGACCTGGATGTTAATGCAAATGGGCGGCCAAACAGGGCAGGTGAATCTAGCTGCGCGTCAAAAATGGCATGACTATATGGTGAATCATTATCATTTGGGCGCGGCAACCGGCATAGAGCAGGGTTACGAGGCTAGTGGTTATATTCCCGATGCTCAAAAAGGCTATGCGCTGCAGCTGGCGTACGCCAATACATCCTTTGGTCAGGCCATGACCGCTACGCCACTGCAAATGGGCGCAGCGCTGTCAGCTGTACTGAATGGTGGGAAGTATTACAAGCCGAGGTTAGTAGATCAGACCATTGATTCGTCCGGTAACAGCTCTATAAATAAGTCGCAAGTATTAAATGAGCACGTTGTATCGCCGACTGTTAGCACGCAAGTTCAGTCGCTCATGGAATATGTTGTAGACAATCACCACTTAAATCCGTCATTTAGCAGCATATATAGTGTGGGTGGCAAAACGGGTACAGCCCAAATTGCCGATCCGGCTGGCGGCTATTTTGCTAATAAATATAACGGAACATACATGGGTTTTGTGGGTGGGGATAAGCCGCAGTACGTTATAGTTGTTCGAGTTAATGATCCATCTGTTGGCGGATATGCCGGAACAGCCGCCGCCCAGCCAATTTTTAACAGTCTGGGGCACATGTTGGTAAATAGCTTTAACGTTTTGCCAAAAACGAGTCCATAGTGTTAAATTAATAATAAGGAAAAAAATGATAAACATTCAAATCACAGCCGACGCCACAGCCATAGAACAAGTTTTTCTGTTTGGGCTAATGGGCTTTTTGGTCAGCATGGCTCTAACGCCTTTGTACACCACGGCAGCTTTCACTGGCAAATGGTGGAAGAAAGCTCGAACGCACGACGTAAGTGGCAAAAAAGCGCCGATTTTCACCAAGTTGCACGCTGCTAAGCATGCTCGCAACATTCCTACAATGGCTGGTGCAGTTTTTGTTCTTGCTACCTTAATTGTAACTGTGGCTGGAAATTTGGTACGCTCGGAAACATGGCTTCCTTTGGCCGCTATGGCCGGAGCTGGAATGATAGGGCTGGTTGACGACGTGATAAATATCAGGGGTCTGGGCGGGAATATTGCGGGAATGCGGACCAAGCTAAAAGCCATGTTATTAACGGGCGTGGCATTTGTGGGTGGATGGTGGTTTTTTGCAAAACTTGGCGTAACTAGCATCAATATTCCATTTGTCGGTAGCCTTCATCTTGGTTGGCTAATAATTCCTTTATTCATCATAGTAATCTTTGCTACAGCCAACGCTGTTAATATGACGGATGGGCTCGATGGTCTAGCCGGGGGATTGGCGGCAATTGCTTTCGGCGCCTACGCGGTTATAGCTCTGCTTGAGAAAAAGTACGGCTTAGCCGGTTTTTGCATGACTATCGTTGGGGCGTTGCTATCCTATACCTGGTTTAATGTATATCCGGCAAGATTCTTTATGGGCGACGTGGGTTCGTTTGCACTTGGCACGGCGCTTGGAGTAGTTGCTATGTTAACCGACACCGTTTTGCTGCTACCAATCATTGGCGCGGTGTTTGTTGCAGAAGCAGGATCCGTAGTTGTTCAATTAATTAGTAAACGGCTTAGAAACGGCAAAAAAATATTCCTGTCTTCACCAATTCATCATCACTTTGAAGCAATCGGCTGGCCAGAGACAAAAGTTACAATGCGTTTTTGGATAATTGGTCAAGTGGCGGCGATCAGCGGGCTAATATTGTTCATCCTTGGCGTACCCCTATAAAGTGCTGCAATGCGTAATCGTATACCTATTGCGACCAATAATAGTGGCGGCCAGCGTTTGGCCCGCCGCACTAAGCCGGACTATTCTATTTTAATATTCTCGGCGCTGCTGCTAGTTATAGGTTTGGTGGTAGTTTATTCCATTAGCCCCGGTCTGGCTGCTAGCCGCCACGTTAGCCAAAGCTACTATGTGATCAAGCAGTTTATTGCCGTTGGGCTGGGACTAGTGACATTCGGAATCGCTGCCTATTTGCCGCTTAAATTTTGGCGAGCCGCTATTACGCCGATGGTGTTACTTTCCTTGGCGGGGTGTCTAGTTGTGATGATTACGCCGATTGACGAAGTTTACCAGGCGCACCGCTGGATACGGCTTGGCGGATTTTCTTTCCAGATCGTAGAACTTATAAAAGTTACGCTCTTGCTGTGGGTAGCAAAATTTTTGACAGATAGGTGGCGTGGTGGGCAGTTGGCAGATTTTGATGCTACGCTCAAGCCACTTTTGATCGTATTGCTTGGGGTTGGTGTGGTCGTGGCCAAACTGCAAAGCGACCTTGGATCTACCGGTGTAATAATAGCAATGATTGGCATGATGGTGTTTGCCGTGGGCGTGCCAGTCAAGCGATTGTTAATTATTGTTGGACTGGTTGTCATACTTGCTATTCTGGCTGTTTCTAGTAGCGGTTACAGACGTGAGCGTCTGGCTACTTATCTGCATCCGCAAAGCAACTGCCAGGGCAATGGCTATCAAGCCTGCCAGGCACTCATTTCGGTGGGTTCTGGCGGTGTTTTTGGTTTAGGGCTAGGATATAGTGTTCAAGCTTATGGTTACCTGCCAGAGGCCTCTAACGACTCAATTTTCGCAATCATTGCCGAAAAGTTTGGTTTTGTAGGAACATTCTCTATCATCCTAATTTACGGCACGTTTATCACCAGGTTAAAGCGTATAGTTAATCGAACCAGCGACCAATTTAGCCGTCTTGTGGTAGTTGGTGTGTTGGCGTGGCTAAGCACGCAGCTAGTCATCAATGTAGGCGCCATGATTGGCCTACTACCGCTTAAGGGGATCACTCTGCCGTTAATTAGTCAGGGCGGAACAAGCTTAATCTTTTTGACGGCTGCTCTTGGCCTTGTTTTCCAGATTTCGCGTTATACTAGTAACAATGTCACAGAGATCAGCAGTAGCCTTGAACAAGGGCAAAGCGCCAGTAATAATCCTGAGCGGCGGCGGAACGGGCGGGCATATAGTCCCACTCCTGTCACTCGCCCGCGCGGTTAAGGACCTAGACCCGCATGCGACTATCGTTTACATAGGAAACAAAGGGGATAGTTTTGGCGATCTAAAGGACCGTTTAAACGATTGTTTTGATAATGTTAAATACATTCGGGCCGGAAAGTTTAGGCGTTATCACGGCGAAAGCATTCTGTCGCACTTGTTGGATGTAAAAACTATCGCGCTAAACGTCCGAGATCTTTTTAGATTTATAACGAGCACTCTAGCGGCCCTGAGAATTCTGGGTACAACAAAACCCGACGTAGTTTTTTCCAAAGGGGGATTTGTGGCGCTGCCGGTTGGAGTTGCTGCCCATCTAAAGCACATTCCAATAGTCACACATGATTCCGACAGTGTCCCGGGGTTGGCTAACCGCGTCCTTGGTCGCTGGTCGAAAGTGCGTACCTCTGGAGTTCCAGCGGGACACAGTAAGCACTACGTTGGCAATCTTATTGATAGTAATTTAGAAAAAGTTTCGCCCAACGCGCAGGCCGCAAGCAAGGAGCAACTTGGGTTAAGTAGCGATAGCCTAGTTTTATTAATAGCCGGTGGGAGTTCCGGAGCTTTGGATATAAATAATATAGTTACATCTATCGCAGAACGACTCCTAAACTCTAATAATCAACTGTACCTTATTCATATTGCGGGATCTTATGACTTCGTTGAAGTTGAACAAAAATATCGTGCTACTTTGAATCCAGATCTGTTAAAACGCGTTAAAATTTATGATTTTGTGAATAATTTTAATGAACTTAGCGCCGCCGCCGATTTAATAATTAGCAGGGCAGGGGCTAACGCTATTGCCGAATTCGCCACTCAAGGCAAAGCTTGTATTTTGATCCCAAACCCGGCTCTAGCTGGTGGGCACCAGGTTAAAAATGCCGAAATACTGCAAGCGAGTGGGGCAGTGGAGATTGTTGCAAACAATACAACACCAGAAAATTTGTTCAATGTTACTAATGACTTATTACAAAATAAACAGAGGCGTGAAGAGTTATCGCGCAAAATTTATACAGATAAACATAAAACCGCCGCAACCGAACTTGCAAAACTACTTTTGCACGAGGCAAGTTAATTTAATATGAGCGATAGAAAACCAAAGTCTAGAGCAAGAGGCAGAGTTCCGTTAACCTACTATCGTTCGGCGAGCGGCAAAAAAGATGATTCTAATCCTAAGAAACGTCCTAAAAATCGTGGTTTCTTCAGAGTATTTCTTAACCGTACGATCGATCTAATCATTTTAGGAAGCATAATTTTCGGACTCGTGTACAGTATGGTTCTTGGCTCCAATCCAGAGGTAAATGTTTCTAGCCAGGCTTACCGACCATCGAGTTCTTATCAATCAGCGGCGACCGATGCGTTTGGTAGTATAAAAAATCATAATAAGATTAGCTTGGACGAAGATCAAATTACTAAAAATCTACAATCTAAATTTCCGGAAATATCTAATTTACAGATAGAACTGCCCCTACTAGACCATACTCCAAAGCTACATATTACGATATCGGTGCCGAGCTTTGTGGTTAGTAGTGGCGGCCAGTTATATATTATTGATACCGATGGGATAGCTGTTGGGCTTGCTTCTAGTTTTCCTGGAGTAACGAAGGGTCTTCCGGTTATAACGGACCAGTCTAGCTTTAAGGTTACGCGCGGCAAGCCAATTATGAGCGGGGCAAACGTTAATTTTACAAACCAGCTTCTTTCCATCTGTAAGTCGGCTAAAATTCCTGTAAAATCACTCAGTTTACCGGTACGCGCCCAGGAGTTAGATTTACAAACCGCAGATCAACCCTATTATGTTAAATTCTTTTTAGGTGGCAAGGTTGATCGTCAGGCAGGGCAGTTTATGGCTGCGCGTCACCAGTTCGAAATCACTAAAACTACACCCAGCCAGTACCTTGATGCTAGAGTTGAAGGTAAAGTCTTTTATAAGTAAATCTATACTATCAACCCCTCTCTCCTCTTCCTGTTCGTAATATGTTCAGTTATTAATTATTTAATGGGTACTCAGAAAATATATATTTTAATATTAAATTAATAAAAGTCAAATATTTGTATTTTTTGAAGAAAAGCAGGGGAAAGATAATAAAAGAATGATATAGGCAAAAGTCAAACAAATCATAAGCGGGCTGTGGATAAGTCGTGCGTGAAATATCACAATGACTTACATGCAAACATTCTAATATAGGCAATGTAGAGACCCAACATAATCGCGTAGTCGATAACAGCCGAGCGAGACGTAATAATGATAATTAAGGGTAATAGTTCAAAAACTCCCCCGTTAGGGTGGTATTACTAAACAACTATGCTAACCATATACAGAGTCGCAAAATATACATTGTGCGACGTTATGTTCACAGCTCTGTTTCTACATTCCCCCCTGACTTTTTTGTAACTAGCTCGCCGCTAAATTCTCTGCTAATTATTCGTATTTATTTTTATTACAGCTTTCTCGCCTGCTACTAAGAGTTTTAGTGAGGAATAAATCTATATTGTCTTCCACGATAAAACCCAAGCCCATTACCGTGTTCGCAAAATGTTCATACAGTTATAAAATTTAACTTAGTACTTCTGCCGGAAGCAAGGGGTCTGCTGAGATGGATTACCTCGCACACCTTGCCTCCGGCCCGTTCGTTGGTGGGATGCCCCCTATCTCCCTATAGAAAGGGTGGTGGTGGGATTGTTGCCCCGATCGCGGCGATTATGCTGCCACCAAGCATCGCATTGGCTCCGGACAGCGCGGCGAGGTACTCATCATCATCCTCAACCAAATAGAAGAATCCAAGCATCAGACCCGAAACCACTGTGATGGGGAGCAACCAAAAATCGGTTGCCCTTACGACGAAGGCCACCAGGCACATGCTGGCAAGTAAGCCGGGCATCACCGACCCAAAGGCCAGAACAGTGAACGGCCATTCAGGTTCGAAGATGGGGCACCAGTACCGATCGAGCACCGATGACCCCACGAAGCAGACAATGCTCGTACAGGCGAATATCAGTGCCCAGTGAAGCAGAATGTTCATTGCTATAAACCGTCCCTTTCCCAGTTGTGTGCCCCGTTCATGGGGTGTGCGAATTCGCGTGAAGCATCCCTGCTCAGCAAACTAACAATATTCTAACACTAAACCAACAATAATGCAAAAACTAACGGAGGTGGATGGTGTGTTCTTCGTTTGGGGTTTTGCCTGATGAGTTGCTGGATGGATGTATTACTTTAGGTTCGTGGGGTGTTTGGTGAGTTTGTTGATGCTGGTTGAATTGCTGTTGCTGCGGCGGATCGGGTGATTTTTGGCCGCCTCCGCGCCCACGGCGAGTTCGGCGGCGCTTGGGTTTGTTGGTTTCTTGCTGGCCGGCTTCGGGCTCTCTGACTTGCATCGAGGCCGAATCAACACCATTTACAGCCGCCCTTACTAACGTAGAAGCAACTTTGCCTAGCGGCCTGGGTTTGTTGCCAGCTTGAGCTGGCGGCGTACTTTGGGCGGGGGCCTTAGGTTTGTCCACGGCGGGTGCAGCTTGGCTCACTATTGGTTTTTGCTGGGGTTCTTTAGTAGTTGATGGTCGGTTCGATGGCTCCCCAGCGATGGTTTGATTTATAATGTTACTTCGGATTACATCGTCTACGGCCTGGCGATCTTTTGCATAGCGCTGGCGGGATTCATCTATAATTTGTGGCGTTAAATCGCCAGGAGGAGTTGGCAGGTTAAGGGTTTTGGCAGAAAACGCCGGAGCCTTTTCTCCGCCGATAGTCATACTGGTTATAAAGTAGCGGTTATGCTGCTGCACTATATCCCCTGCCTCGAACTGCGGTTCAAAATATTTTTGCAAAAACGGCGCGTCATCTGGACTTACGCGGAACGAAATTACCGTTCCTACGTTGCCGAATACGGCGCTGCGTACCTCTTCGCTCATCTGGGCAATATATTGGTTGGCCACAGTTAAATTTAGCGCGTATTTTCGAGCCTCGCTTAAAATAGTGGCAAAAGAATCTGTGGCAAAGTTCTGGAATTCATCCACATAAAGATAAAACGGCCGCCGGTCGGCCTCTGCCATATCGGCGCGGCCCATTGCTGCTAGCTGTATTTTGGTGACCATCATAGCGCCCAAAATACCGGCATTGTCCTCGCCCATCAGCCCGCGGCTTAGATTTACTATCAGGATTTTGCCTTCGTC